>NZ_JBAHZY010000018.1:0-14820 GCF_037132775.1 Psychrilyobacter sp. | reverse complement strand
CTTCAAAATCTTGACTTATTGAACTTTGATGTTTCCTGATGATCTGCGGTTCAAACTCATTATTTCGATCTCTAGGAACGTTAATATCAATTTCTCCAGAACTGCTTTTTAATGTCTTTTTAGAATAACCATTTCTAGAATTATCCGTGGATTTATTACGGTAATCATATTTACTATAACCAAGTTGCTCTTCCAGCTCTCCATCTAAAGCACTTTCAAGCATTTTAGCTCTTTTCGTGCAAATTCATCAGGGGATAAATCTTTTCTTCTTTTTCTCATAAAAAAACCTTCAAATTAATGTAATTGTAGTTTACACTAATTTGGAGGTTTACACAAAATATGAGACAGACTCAACTCTCTAGTTTTTTCTTTGTGAGCTTAGTGTAAAGATTTTGGTTTTAATATATATTTAAATTTATACTTTGAAATATCTAACTACTTTATAGTCTACTAAATTATTATTATCTAATCTATCCTTTCCCTGACCAATTTTAACAACTTCAAAATTGCATTTTTCTTTTAGATTACTGTGTCCCATCAACTTTATAGGGGTTTTAATATTTGGGATTCTCTCTACTTCGGTAGCATAGATATTAGAAACTAGGTCAAATAGATTTTTATCCTCTAAAAAACGAGAGTAGAGCATAGCTCCTCCAATGATTGAGATATTGGTGTTCTTGCTCTCCTCTTTGATATACCCCTCTAATTCATCTAAATTTATAAATATTAAATTTTCAAGATATTTTTCCCCTAAAATATTTTTGGCATCTTCTACGGTTTTTATCTTATTTGAAACTATCACATGTTTCCTTTTGGGTAACCCTCCAGTAGGTAAAGATTCAAAAGTTTTTCTTCCCATTATCATAGTAGTTCCAATGGTCATCTCCTTAAAAAATTGAAGATCTTCTCTGATATTAAATACCAGATCATTTGTATCACTATTTCCCACTATATTCTCCTTGTAGGAGATAGAATAGATCATATTAACCATAATTTTTCCTCCTATATAGCTATTTCAATCTTATTTGATTTAGATTTTGGTTCATATCCTATTAATTCAAAATCATCGATGGTAAAATCAAAGAAGTTTTCTATTTTATTTTTAATAATTAATTTTGGTAAGTCTGACTCTGTATCAATTTCCTCCCCAATGATAATCATTTCCTTTACATAATCTATATGTCTGTCATAGATATGATGGTTTACAGTGAGATGAACAAACTCCCCTACTTCTAATCCTGCAATATGAGCCATCATGTATACTAGAGTAGCATACTGTATCTCATTGTATCCTCCAGGTCCTGAAGCAGCTAAAAAATCTCCTGAACGTTGGTCTAAAACTGCATTAAGTTTACCACCTATCACAGCAAAAGTAATAGTATGAGCACAGGGAACCAGCCCCATATCTTTCATATCTTCGTTGTTCCAGATAGTTACTACCATCCTTCTGTCACCGGGTTTATTCTTCAAGAGATAGATAATTCTCTCCACCTGTGTCATATTCCCTTCAGGAAAATCTATCTTCTTTCCCAGCTGATATCCATAAGCTTTACCAATACTTCCATTTTCATCAGCCCAAGAATCCCATATTTTTAATGGCAAATCTTTGATATTATTAGAATTTTTCACCCATATCCATATCAATTCTTGGATAGCACCCTTCCAATATTGACGTCTTAGGGTAGTTATCGGTAAACCCTTAGAAAGATCATACCTTGTAACTGAAGCAAATTTTACTATGGTATTTGCAGTAGTTCCATCTTTCCATACTGGTCTTACTCCATCTAATCCATCGGTTGTAGCACCAGCTAATATATCCTTAGCTTCCTGTATAAATAATTTATCTGAATAATTCATCTTAACCTCCTAAAAGTTCAACATACATTCTATCATTTATCATCATATATCTCAAAATTTATCTTTGAATAATCTATGGAATAATTTCGTATCATCCCATAAAAAAATAACCTATAAGTTTTTGCTTGGTTCATCCAAACTATCCTGTAATAAAGAAAAATATCTTCCTACATGAAGACCATCCATCAACGAATGGATTCACTTCTATTGTGCTCTCCTCGGCCAGGATTCGATGTCTATATATTTTTTCATTATATTCCTCCTTAGTTTTTAAAAAATTTTCTAAAACACTATTTTTCACAGATAAAATATCCAACTTTATAGGTCAATTCTTTGGATAAGTAACTTCTTATTTTTTTTGTATTTGTATGTCCTATACCTGTTACACCTGTGTTTTTAAGGTGTTTTAATCCATCCATGGGAGTATCAAATTTTAACCTAAAACTCTCATTATATTCTCTAATCTTTTTAAAATAAGAACTTAGAAGTGTTTTTAACCCTTTCATATCCAAATATTCCAATGAGATACCAAAATGATCTGAAATCTCTATCAAATTTCCTTTTATATAGATAGAAAATATCAAAGTATCTGTAGCTTTAGATACTTTTTCAAATAATTTATCTTTATCTTCTATCCATTGAAATACCGAGCTAGATATGATTAGATCACTTTTCTTTAGATCTAATTTTTCAATATCTCCTCCTATAAACTCTACAGAAGGTAGATCTTTTATATAGGCCTTACTTTCAAGGTATTTATCATTGACTGTTAGACACTCATATTCTATATTTTTACTATATTTTTAGTCAAAACACCCGTCCCAGCACCAATCTCAAAAATAGTATTATATTTTTTTTAGGAACTAAATTTATTAATTTCTTAGCTACAATCTTTTGAATATGAGCATTTTTCTCATATCTATCAAATTTTTTATCAAAATTCATCCAATATCTCTCCCCAGCTATTCCACCTATCAAAAGGATAATGCTCCTCCTCTATAAGTTTGTATTCTGTATCTTTGTAATAATTCATCAAACTCCTAGAGGGAAAAATTCTGTCCTTAGTAGAGATCAATGAATATTTAAATAGAGATGGTATCTCCTTGTAATTTTTTCCGAATTCAGTTAAGATATTCCTGTAATTTTTTATAACTTCTTCATCTTTAACCTTTAAGATATCTAAACCTGTATTTTTCATAAATTCTAAATATGTATTTGTGTTTAAATTTTTTAGAGTTCGATCAAATATCATAGGAGATATTCCATACCTTTTATGGATTGCTTTTGTACTTCCATTTATTGCAACTACTTTATTTAAAGTTATATTTTTTTGGTTTTCTAATTGTTTTGAAGCATTATAGACCCCAAATGACCAGGCAATAACATTTATTTCCTCATATTTTTTTAATTCTTCTAAATCTACTTTTTCTTCCAAATCTATAATCTTAATTTCAAAATCATCTCGCGCTAAAAATTTAAAGATCTCCTTAGGAACTCCCCATCCATTAAAAAATAATATTAATCTCACCTATGACCTCCTAACGATCTTTGATTGAATTCAAATTTTTCATATACTGTAACCCTCTTTTTTCTTATGGGATTAATGTTTTTTTGTGTAAATTTGTGCAATCTGTGACTATTTGTTCATCCTAATTTCTAATTTATTTTTGTAATTCATGACTAAGTTTTTCTATAAACATTCATATTTGTTCCATTTTCATATCCGCTGTTAGTGTAAGCCTTATTCTAGCTGTTCCCTTTGGAACTGTAGGTTCCTTAATTGGATAGACAAGGTAACCCTCTTTTCTCAAGGTTTGGGATATATCTATACACCTTTTATTGTCGCCAATAACTATACTTATGATCTGCTCTGTGCTTATAGTTTCTATATTTTTTTCTTTTAATTTTTTATAAAATAATTCTTTCAATAAATTCAATTTTTCTCTTTTATACTCTAAAGATGGCATATCTTTAAATACATATCTATTCCAACTAGTCTGAATAGGAGATGGAGCTGTAGTATAGATAAATTTTCTTCCCCTATTTATTAGATATGACCTTGCAATATCATCTAATATCAGTATTCCACCGTTACTAGATCCACCTTTTCCTAATCCTAGCATGATAAAATCTACATCTTCAACCAAAGATCTGTTATAGGCTAATCCATAACCTAAAACACCATATGAATGTGTTTCATCTAAATAGAGCTGTGAATCATATTTATTTTTTAATAGAACTACCTTGTCTAAATCAACTATATCTCCATCCATACTATAGATACTCTCTGTTATTATGAGAGATCTCTTGGAGGTATCTCTATATTTCATTAATTTTTTCTCTAGATCTAGGTAATCTAAGTGTTTGTATCTCACTATCTTAACCCCAGAATTTATAAGCCCATCATAGATGCTAGCGTGATTATACCTATCGGTAAAGACTATATCTCCCTTAGAATAAAAAGTTTCAATGACTGTGGTATTGGCATCATATCCACTTCCAAAAATTAAAGATTTTTTTTTGAATACCTCATCAATCTCATCTTCAAAATACCTGATCTCTTTATGATTTCCACATAGAAGTCTAGATCCACAACTTCCAAATGAAATTTCGTTGTAATCTAAATTATCTATAATTTTTTTTTGAAACTTTCATCAAAATTTAAATTTAGGTAATCATTAGAAGAAAAATCCAAGGTATAGTTATCTTTAATAACTTTTAGCTCTCTATAATTAGATTTTTTTTCAGTTCCTCTAGTTCTTGAGATAACTCTTTATAAAACATCTTTCTGTTCCTGCTCAAACCAAGTTTTGAAGGTTTCAACTACATAATTTAATTCATCGGAGGAGATTATATATGGAGGCATAATATATGCAAAATCCAAAAATGTTCTATTCCATATCCCCTTGGAAAAACAATAGTCCTTAAAACCCTTTTAAATTTTGTTATCACTTACCTCTATACATCCACATCCACCAATTACTCTAACTTCCTTTATGAGAGGATGATCTATTTCTTTTAATTTTTGGAGAGTTGACTCTATCTTTTTTATCTTAGATAGATAATCTTCCCTCTCAAATATTTCGATTGATTGTAGCCCTGCTACACAAGCAAGGGGATTTCCCATAAATGTAGGTCCGTGCATAAAAGCATCTTCTGGAGAATCAGAATAAAATTTATCATATATCTCATCTGTAGCCACTGTTACAGCGTGACCTAGGTATCCACCAGTTAAAGCTTTTCCAAGGACTATAATATCTGGAACTAAATCTTCTGAAGCAACAAATAGACTTCCTGTCCGTTCAAAACCTGTAGCTACCTCATCAAATATAAATAATACATCATATCTGTCACAAAGTTTACGGGCATTTTTGAGATACTCCCTCGAGTGGATCTTAAAACCTCCTGCACCCTGTAAAATAGGTTCTACTATAAATCCTGCTATCTCAGCAGAATTTTTTTTCAGTGTATCTTCTAACTCCTCTATATTCCCAGGTTCCACATAAAAGTTTTGGGGAGTGTTATCTCCCTTGAAGGCCTTGTGATAATCTGGATCATCTCCTACTTCCATAGCTTTCCATGTATCCCCATGGTATGAATCTGTGAAAGATATAAATTTTGTCTTTCTTTTTCCTATATTACTAAAATACTGAACTGCCATCTTAAGGGCTACTTCCACTCCTACAGATCCACTGTCAGAAAAAAACAATGATTTAAGTCTCCAGGAAGAATACTTGCTATTTTTTTACTGAATTCCATAACAGGTTCATGAACCAGCCCACCTAACATGATATGGGACATCTTATCTATTTGATTCTTTATGGCATTATTTATCTCTATATTATTATATCCATGAATTGCACACCACCAAGAAGAAACAGTATCTATTAATTTTTCCCCATCTTTAGTATATAGATATACCCCCTCTCCCTGTTCTATTTGAATAGGTTTATTCATAGTTTTCATCTGTGTATACGGAAACCAAATATTTTCCAATTTACTTACCTCCATTTTATTTTATTCTACTAATTATATCATGATATCTAAAAAATTCTTTTAAGGCATAGGAAGTAAAATGAATCTTGTGTGAAGATTAAAAGAACATCTCACTTATAGCCTGGGCTAACTCCTCTACATCTACATCTAAGTTTAAACTTTCTTTCAGATGTTTTACCTTTTCAATATCCACTAGGTATTTTTTATCGGCTTTTTGAATCTCTTGGGAACCGTCACTTTTTAAATTTTCAATACCTACTTCTGTTATTAAGATATCTAAAAAACGTTGTCCATAGTTTTCAAATTTTTGGTTGCCTATCCCTTTAATCTTTAACATCTCCCATCTGTTGGTAGGTTTTTTATCTGCTAGTTCCATAAGAGTTACATCGGATAGGAGGACATATGGAGCTATTCCATCTTTTTCTGCTATCTCACGTCGAACTTCATTTAACTTTTCAAAGATAGGATTTTCATAGTAATCAAAGGATACAACTTCATTTTTCTTTCGGAGTACCTTGATATTTCCATTCAGTACATCAAATGATTTTTCATTTAGTTTAAGCACAGGATACGATCCTGCTGTTTGATCTATATATCCTTCGGAGATAAGGTAGTTGATAAATTCCTCCAATAGTCTTTTATCATAACCTTTAAAAATTCCAAAAGTTGAGATCTTATCCAGACCCTTTCTTGTGATTTTATCATTTATATTTCCTAATAGGAGTCGAATAACCATCCTGACACCCACATTTTCTTTGGATCTTCCGATACATGAGAGAACTTTTTGTGCATCTACAGTATTATTTTCTACATCCTTTATGTTGATACAATTACCGCAATTTCCACAGTAATTTTTAATCCTTCTGTCACCAAAGTACTTCAATGTATATTCTCTCAGGCAAGATTTAATCTCAGTATAGGCTACCACCTCATCTAATTTTTTTAGTTTATCCCTTTTTAACTCCGAAGATAGATCTTTATTCACGTCTATAAAAAATTCTTGTGTGCCAATATCTTCAGGGTAAAACATCAAGATACATTCAGCTTGCCCACCATCACGACCACTACGACCAGCCTCTTGATAGTAACTTTCGATATCTTTGGGTATATTCCGGTGGATAACAAATCTTACATTAGATTTATCTATCCCCATCCCAAAGGCATTGGTTGCAATCATAACTCTAATATCACCGGTTATAAATTTTTCTTGAAATTTTTTACGCTCCTCATCGGTGAGCCCTGCATGGTATTTTCCCACATTAAAATGTTTCAATCTTAAATAAGCATATAAGTTATCTACTTCTTTTCGTGTAGAAGCATAGATGATACCAGGAGCTTTCCTATGGGTGTCCAAATAATCGACTAAATATGATTCTGCATCTTCATTTTTTACAACTTTAAAAAATAAATTCTTCCGATCAAATCCTCCTACAAATGTTTTTGGGTTTTTCATTTCCAACAGATCTAGGATATCTTGCTTTACCTTTGGGGTAGCTGTAGCTGTAAATGCCGTGATCTGTATATTTTGGCCCAAATTTTCAATGAATTTAGGAATCTCTAGATAAGATTTTCTAAAATCATGTCCCCATTGAGATATACAGTGGGCTTCATCTACAGCGACCATCCCTATATGGAGACTGGTCAGCAGATTTATAAATTTAGCATTGAGGAGTCTTTCGGGAGCGATATACAGGAGTTTTAGTTTATTTTGTCGTAACTGCCGAATGATATCTACATATTCTTCCTTTGAGAGGGAACTATTTATAAAAGCTGAAGAGATATTGGACATCCTAAGAGCGTCCACTTGATCTTTCATGAGAGAGATCAAGGGGGATATAACTATGGTAAGTTTAGGAGATAGCAGTGCTGGGATCTGATAACAGATAGATTTTCCACTACCCGTTGGAATGATTCCCAAAAGATTTCTTCCATCTAAAATAGAGGAGACGATCTCCTCTTGATTGGTTCTAAATTTTTTATATCCAAAATATTGAAACAAGGCTTTCTCAGCTTTCTTTAACATAATCTACCTCTTTTCTTTTATTACTTTATTTTTTGACACTGAGACTCACCGAGGCGAGATGAGAGTTTCACAGAGTTCTTCTCCGTGTGCTCTCTTTTTTTCCCTTCGTGTAATTCGTGACTAATTTTTTTATTCTAAATTGTTACTTCCTTTTCTGTTTTATGCATGTGGACATCCATTTGTGGGAATGGGATAGTTATACCATTTTCATCAAACTTAATTTTTGCCGACTCCATGACATCGTAATAGATCTCCCAATAATCTTCAGCTTTACACCAAACTCTAAAGGTAAGGTTTACCGAACTATCATTTAACTCCCTCAATCGAATAGTCTTATCTACTCTCTGTGAAATTTTAGGATGAGATTCTGCTATCTCAGTCAATATTTTTATAGCTTTTTTAAAATCATCGTTATAAGAAATTCCAAATAAAAGATCTACCCTTCTCATCTTGTTCTTTGTATAATTTATGATTTGACGGGAAGTCGCCAGACCATTTGGAACTAGAATTCTCTTATTGTCTATTGTATTTAGTGTTGTAGCAAAAACATTTATCTCGTGGACACTCCCGCCTTGACCATCAATTTCGATATAATCACCGATCTCATAGGCTTTAAATACTATTAATATGATTCCACCAGCAAAATTTGCCAGAGTATCTTTCAAAGCTAAACCAATGCCTAAGCCTGCTCCTCCTAAAAGTCCTATAAAAGCAGTCTGTTTTACCCCCATTATTAGGAGCGCAATCATGATCGCTATAAAGTTTAAAGACAATCTAAGGATCGATCTGGAAAAAGTATGGAGCGATTTATTGGACTCTCCTGTATCTAATTGTTCATATTTCCTCATTAGAATATCTATAATCTTCCTAAAGATTAGAAATACTAGAATTGCAATAATTACTCGTATAGAAAATAAAATAATTTGTTCGATAAGCCCTGCAAACCTGTCGGTATTGGTAAGTAAGTTATATATTTTATTTAAAAATGGTATTTTTCCTGTCATTATTTCCCCTCCTTAATTGTTCTTACTACTCTAAACCCATAATATATATCCTTAGTATTAGGAGACAGTTCATCTCTAAAGGTCAACTGAGTGTCACTCATTATACTGTTAAATGACCCACCTCGGAGTATTTTTAGTGTCCCGTTTTTAGGTCCTACACTGTTTATCCTCTCTATTCCTGAATAAACACCACTATTGTCATTTATCCATTCCCAAACATTTCCGCTCAGGTCATAGATTCCCAATTCATTGGGCATTTTTGTGGCTACTTCATGGGTTTTATCCATTGAATTTTTAGAATACCAGCTTACTGCACCTATATCATTGGAGCCACTAAACAGGGTAGGTCTAAATTTCACACCTCCCTTCCCGGCAAATTCCCATTCAATTTCAGTTGGCAGTCTATATCCCATAACCACAGTTATATCCCGGGTTTTATTTCCATTGAAATCAATAAGATTTCCATCTTTATCATAGGCTGGCAACAAGTTTTCTTTTTTAGATAACCAGTTTAAAAAACCTATAGTATCATGCCAAGTTACATTAATAACAGGTCTAGTCTTACGTCCCCACCCATTATCATTTACAAGGGGCAATTTTGTATCTCTGGTATATTGATCGTAGATATCAAATGTTACTGGAGTTTTTCCAATAAAGTAGTCGTATTCAATAAAGGCGTCCTGTACAGGAGATGAAAACTTCCATAGTTTACCGATCTCATCTCCTAATATAAAGGATCCTCTTTCTACTTTAACTGCATCTATATTTTTTCTAGAAACAGTCTCAAATTCAAAGGTAAAATCATTTTTTAACTTATTTTCATCTCTTCCTACAATAGATTTTTTTAATTTTACCTTATATTTTGAATTTAATTTCAGTGGCTGATCAGGAATAAACTGCAGCGATTCAGATTTTTTCTTATAGGTAAGTCTACCTAGAATAGGTTTCCCATCCAATAAAACTTCTAAACCATTTCTATAGTCTTTGACTTCTATGTTTAGTGTAACCTCTATCTCGGTATTTAAATTTATAGTTTCTTTCATCGGATAGTGGGAAATCACATCAAATGTTGGAGGCTTTTTAGATCTATAGGTAACGTAATTAGAATACTCTTTCCCGTAGATAGCTCTGATCTTGTAAGTTCCTGGGTTTTTAGTAGTTAATGTTGCGAATTTAGATATGCTTTTCCCTTGAAAGTCTACTAAGGTGAAATCATTTATTTTACGATTAAGTCCATTTTGATCCCTTCCCTCTAGGGTAAAGGTCATTTTATCTACTCCATTGGAAAGGATCTTAACCTTGTCTGATTTTAAATTTAAAGCATTAATTTTTTCATATGCAATTATTTTTCTCCTCTCACTTTCAAATTTGCCAGATCTAGCGACAACGGTATATTCACCTATTTTTTTTGTTTTAAATAGATTAGTTGAAACTTCTTTACCATTTATATATAGAATTACGCTATCATTCCATTTATTTCCCTGATCATCTATAGTTCCTATAATTGTTTCGTCGATCCCGTCAGCCAAAATTCTTGTTTTAGAAAGGGATATTTTTAATTTTTTATTTTTTTTTATAAATTTCACTGTGGTTTCAGTTTTGAGATCTTCATAGATGAGAGTTATTTCAAAATTTTTACTTTCACTGGATCTCAGGATGAAGTTACTACTTTCAACTCCGTCAATCAACAGACTAAGTTTTTTTTTATCTATATTTCTAAGGGGTACACCATTATCATCCTCAACCTTATAGCTAATCCTTATCTCATCCTGTCCATCGGCTAAAGCTATGGTTTTACTCAATATTAACTTCATAGATTTTACTTTAAAATCATCCTGTCCATATGAAAATCCAAACAATATCAATAAGGACAATATTATCCCGATTTTTCTTATATATTTCATAGTTTTCTCCCTTATTTAATTTTTTTAAATGTATTATACAGAAGCCCTCCCTGCCCGTGGCTTCCGCTAGAATATTTAGATCCATACACATATATATCCCCATGACAAGACTTCATCAGTCTTCGGAGGATCCCCATGGTATTTATTTTTTCAATATAAAATTGATCCTCTACAGAAAACCTGTTACCCTTCCAAGTTTTAGAGAGTACCCATGAATTTTGAAGAATGTTTTTTGTATCGGGAATAAAATTTTTATTTCTTATATCCGTCCAAATTTGATATTTTGAATCCCTACTAGAGCTTATGTAGGCATAGGGTGTAGATATAGAAAGGTATTCTCCATTCAACCTTTCATCTAGCTCTATTAAACTCTCCGATGCTTTAGCCCCATCTCGTAAAAACTTTATAAATTCATAGTTGATGTCTTTGATACTTTCAAAATTATGAAGAGTTTCAATAAATTTCTTAGAGGAATCTATGAGCTCCCTACATCCTTTTATGTTCTCAATTTTTTTCTTCTCTCCTACAATGAATTCGATATATATAATTTCAAAAAAATCGTATAATTCAATATCTTTAGGGATTTTATTAAATATTTCTCTTATTTTATCATATTTTTCTATATTTTGTTGTGGGATTCGTTTTTTGATCTCCTGACTGTCTATAACAATAAATCTATACCTATCCTTGCTGCGACCCCCTATATAATTAGTTAAAAGAGCACTCCTAATGGAATCTAATCCCAAAGTAAGATTAAAAAACACCTTAATTTCGTCGAAATTTAAATTAATCTCTTTAAATTCATAAAATAATATACTGGCTATAACCAAAATATAGGCATAGGGATCATCTAAAATTCTCTCATTCCTGCCTATATTCATATATTTAAATCCCCTATCTTGGCCTATTTTTTCTAAGGCAAATTCTAATACCAGGTCATTTTGTGGAACAATTACCGAGATATCCAGAGGTGATACGGAATTATCTAGAAGTTCTAAAACTTTTTTAATAACCTTCCGATTATTTTCACTTTTATACTCATTTTCTATATCTAAATGCAGGTTTGGAAGTCCTTTTATAGTTTCGCAAGAGTAAAATTTTTCCTCTAATCGTTCTAAAAATTTATTGGTTTTTATATATTTACTGTCTAATTTTATCCTTTTATATTCTGAATCTATTATTGTTTTTTCTAAATATCCCTTGGAATAGCTATGAATTCCATAGGGTCCGTCTGTATTTAGGGTGACAATAAGACCTTTTAGGTATCCTTTTATCCTGTCTATAAAATCAACTTCTGCTATGGATCCTATCTCTCCTGAGTCAACTAAAAGATAGTGGGTATTTTTTTTAAAATCACCTAAGTAAAACTCATCTTTTAAAAGAAAATTATTGTATAGATAGATAGAGGTCCCATAATCGAAACTTCCATTTTCTAGTGTTTTTTCCATATATTTGTCGATGATTACATTCATTTGATCATATAATTGATCCCTGGAGACCTCTCCAAATGATTTTAATTTATCGCCAATCTTAGTATATACAAGATTGTTTAGGGACGCATCTAAGATATTGGAGAGGAACTTCTTTGAGATATCTTCATTGGGAATATTCAATTCTCCTAAAAATCCTTGTTTTCTATAATATTCAACTGTTTTTCCCATGAGGCACTGGGAGGCTTCAAAGGTCATAAAAGTTGGGGTTATATTAAATTTATGAATTTTTTTACTTTTTTTTAGGATTATTGGCCAGAATTTTTTTAATTCATGCTGAACAAATCCAAAATAGGAAAAGATCCTGTTTTCACTTGAATACTCTAAGGTTAAATTATCTTTAAACCTTATAGCTTCCATCCTGTTGGCAATGAGCACTAAAATTTTATTGGAATCTATACCGTCATTGATCATCTGAATATATTTTTTCTTTAGGAGACTTGTTTTTCCAGATTTAGTGTCTCCCTCTATGAGTATTTTCACGGTAACCCCCCTTGGAACATTAGTTTCAATCAAAGATCTATAAATTTGATCAGTGTTAATTAATGATTAATTTTATTTGTTTATATTTATCTTTCACCTATTATTTTACACTATATTTACTGGGATTAATACCGATATAAATATTTTTATTTTATTGTAGGATTAATTTGAGCATCACAGTATAGTGTTATGGAAGTAGTAAAAACAAACAAATTTTTTAGGAGGTTAGAAATTATGAAAAGAGTTAAAATTTTATTGGGGATCTTGTTCTTGTTATCTAGTATGTCATTTGCAACGGGATTTCAGTTTAATCTAATGGATATTCAGGTTCCGGCATCTGAAGATGTTAGTGGTTTAAGATTAAACTTACTTTATGGTAAGACGGCTAATGTAAGTGGTGTTGACTTTAACTTGATCGCCATAGGTGAATCCGATAATTTTAAAGGTTTACAATTTGGATTTATAGGAGCTAACAAGGTAAATAATTCATTTACTGGTCTTGGAATGGGTATAGTAAACATGCACAAGGGACCATCGACAGGTGTTCTTTTGGGATTAGTTAATATGAGTGAAAATGTTGAAGGTATTCAATGGGGAGCTATCAACTACTCTACTGGAAGATCTACTGTTGATATCGGTTTAGTGAATATATCTCAGGGTGCAGCTTTCCAAGTGGGATTATTTAATATGACTGATGATCTTACGGGGGTACAATTAGGTCTGATCAATATGGCTAGAACTGGATTCTTACCAATATTCCCATTCATCAATATCGATGGAAGAATATTCTAGAGTAAATTTTTTTAAAAGTGTCTCTGATCAATAGAGGCATTTTTTTATTTATTCTTTATAGCTTAAAGTTTAAATTTATGGTATAGTACGCTTAAATATATGGTTTAGGGGTGGTGGTGGAATATGAACACAGGATATCTATTTATAATATCATCAATGGTTATATGGGGGAGTGTCGGGATATTTGTACGATATATTGATCAGCCTCCAGAGGTTATCGTTTTCTTCAGAGTATTTATAGCATTTATAGTCTTGGGGATATTAAAACTTATAAAAAAGAAAGATAGTACAAGTAATAAATTATCTTTTAAAGAATATTTAATTCTTTCTATGAGTGGATTATTTATTGCTCTAAATTGGTTTTTCTTTTTTCGGGCAATCAAAGTTACAACTATTGCTTCGGCGACAATGAGTTATTATGTAGCTCCTGTTATAGTTACTCTCCTTTCTGTTTTCTTGTTAAAGGAAAGTATCGATAAAAAAACTTTAATTGCAGTTGGGTTAAGCTTTTCAGGAGTAATTTTAATGACTTTTATGGGATCTCAAAAAGGTAGTAATTTTAGTATGGTAGGTGTTGGATATGGATTGATCGCTGCATTTTTTTATGCTTTAGTGACAATCAGTGTAAAAAAATTAAAAGATGTCCCATCCTATAAGATCAGTTTGTTTCAAATGGGAATCTCCTCCTTAATTTTTTTACCTGCCATCAGATATATGAAAAAATTTAATACTATGTCTTTAATTTTAATGGTCATAGTCGGAGTTATCCACACGTGTATAGCGTTAAATCTTTATTTTGAAGGTATAAAAAGAATAAAAGTTCAGCATGTAGGCGTTTTATCCTATATAGATCCATTGGGAGCTGTTATATTAGGAGGGATATTTTTTAATGAAATGCCAGGGATCTCAACAATTATAGGTGGGGGGATGATTTTGTCAGCAACCTATATAATTTTAAAAAGAAAAATGTAATATTTATGCAGATAGTCTATAATATTTTTCAAATACGTAGTACAATATTTAAAATATAAAATTAGGAGTATATGGTGGTCGTGTTTGTCAAACAGTTTATGAAAAAACTTAAGCAATTTTTTGAGTACCAAAATATACCTTAGCAGGTGTTTCATAATTTAAAGAACTATGTCCTCTATCGTTATTATAAAAATTAATATACCTTTTTATTCCCGTGTATAATTCTCTTAAATTTTGATATTCATTAAGAAATATTTCACTGTACTTTATTGTCCTCCAAAATCTTTCTATCCATATAT
>NZ_JBAHZY010000150.1:0-16917 GCF_037132775.1 Psychrilyobacter sp. | reverse complement strand
ATAAAAAGATATATTAATTTTTATAATAACGATAGAGGACATAGTTCTTTAGATTATGAAACACCTGCTAAGGTATATTTTGGTACTCAAAAAATTGCTTAAGTTTTTTCATAAACTGTTTGACAAACACGACCACCATAAACACAAGAAAAAATAACTGTCATTTTTGATATTGATTTTTTAAAAAATGGACAGAATGTATGGGAGGAAGAGATGGAACTTCTTTTAGATAAAATAGTAAAACAAAATAAAATTAAAACAAAATTTGGGAATGTAGCAAACTATATACCTGGATTGGATAAAGCAAAAAAGGAAGACCTGGGAATATGTTTATTGGACATGGATGGTAATAGATATGTATATGGTGATTATAATAAAAAATTTACTATTCAAAGTGTATCTAAACCTATAGCTTTGATGTTGGCTATGTTAGATAATGGGATAGATTATGTACTTTCCAAAGTGGGAACGGAGCCCACAGGAGATGCTTTTAATTCGATGATCAGGCTAGAGACGGCTATCATAAAAAAACCATATAATCCAATGATAAATGCCGGAGCCATAGCAGTTTCATCTATGATTAAGGGGGGAAACAAGGAAGACAAGTTTAATAGACTGCTGGAATTTTTCAAGGTGGTAACTGAAAATGATACTTTGACATATAGTGAGGAGATCTATTCAGGGGAAAATAGGACTGGAAATAAAAATAGAGCTATGGCTTATTTTATGAAGGATCAAGGAGTGATAGAGTCATCTGTAGAAGATAGTCTGGATGTATACTTTAAGCAGTGTTCCATAGAAGTAACTACGATAGACCTGGCTATGGTTGGGATGTTTTTAGCCAGAAACGGCAGATTATCTACCGGGGAGAAAATAATATCAGATTATGAAGCTAAGGTGGTAAAATCACTGATGATGACTTGTGGGATGTATGACGGATCGGGAGAGTTTGCTTTAAAAGTAGGAATACCATCTAAAAGTGGAGTAGGAGGAGGAATAATGTCTGTTCTTCCGAATAAGATGGGGATAGGAATATATGGTCCTGCTTTGGATAAAAAAGGCAACTCCATAGGTGGAGATGGAATATTAGAAGATCTGTCCAAGGAACTGGATCTAAGTATATTTTAAAAATCTATAGTTAGGTATAAGGATGAAGGAGGCTTTTATGGAAATAAAATTTTATAATCAAAATGCATTGGATAAAAAAAAATATTCGATAATCATTCCCTTGTATGAAGGAAAATTAGTTTTAGTTAAACATGAAGAAAGGGATACTCTGGAACTACCCGGCGGACATATAGAAAAAGGTGAAACGGCAGAGATGGCAGCTAAGAGGGAACTGTATGAGGAGAGTGGGGCAACCAGTTTTAAACTGACTTACCTATGTGATTATAGTGTAGAGAAAAACGGAGACTTAGGATACGGAAGTGTATTTATGGCCACAATAAACAAATTTGGGAATCTGCCTAATTTTGAGATGGAGGATAAATTTTTAGTGGGAGAAATCCCTGAAAATCTTACCTATCCAGAGATTCAGGGAGAATTTATAAAAAGATATTTGGTGAAAAATGGAGAAAATTTTGAATTTAAAGGCGAGATAAATTCGGGAGGGTAAATTGAATTTAGATAGAAATAAATTTTTGGAGGATAATAAAATTCATGATAGCTATCATGAATTTTTTACTTGGAAGATAATCCAAGAAATAGAGAGGATTATAGAAAGAATAACTAACTATACTCCTACCAAGAAAGACATATTTAAGGTGTTTAGAGAAGATCTGCATAAGGTGAAAGTGGTACTACTAGCCATGGATCCATATCCGCAGGAAGGGGGTAGCTACAGGTCTTGCTTTTGAAGTGGAAAAAGATTCTTGGATGGATAAAGGGATAAATACCTCGTTAAAAAATATGGTGAAATTGATATATAAAACCTATATGGGAAAGATACCAACAATAGACAGATTAAGAGAGGAAATAAAAAATAAAACCTTTGATATTCTGCCTCCTAATGAACTGTTTAAATCTTGGAAATCACAAGGAGTACTCTTACTAAATATTGCACTGACAGTGGAAATAGGGAATTCTGGAAGTCATATTAAATTATGGGGGGATTTCACAGAAAAACTCATAGGATTTATAGAGGAAAAAAATAATAATCTTATATTTTTACTTTGGGGAGCTAAAGCTGGGAAGTATAAAAGCTATATAAAAAGAGCTCAAATCATAGAACATAATCACCCTGCTATCTGTGGCAATTTAAAAAATTCAAAAGATTTTTTAAATGGTGAGAGTTTTGAGAAAACCAGGGAGATAATCCAGTGGATAGGAAATTAGAAAAACTAGTCACAAATTTAGGAGGGGAAAAAGAAATGAAATATTTTTTATTTACAGATCACCCCAAGAGTGGGTTAGATACAATCAATCAAGAAAAAGAGGAGAGAATCAGAAGTTATTTCAGCAGAATAGATACCATAGATACTGTGCTGACTTTGAAGGGGAAAGAGTACAAGACTGTTATAGACTATGCAATGTTTGCAAATTTAACTAATTTTGATTGCTTTAACTGTTTAGAACACTGTTGTGGAGATTCTCCGACAATATTTAATAAGAAAATTAGAAATTTTATATTGGAGAATAAGGAAAGTTATAATGAACTGACTAAGACCTTGGATATATTAGAAGAATTAGGTAATGATAGTAACGAAATCGAAGATATGATAAGAGAGGAGGACGTATTAATTCCTTCTAAATATCTAGGAAATGAGATAGATCTATGCGCCTGTGCATATACTCCTAAAAATGGTCAGACTCTATGTTCGTTGCACTCAATTTGTTTGGAGAAAAATATGAGTCCTAGGGAAATTATAGAAAATAAACCCCTCATATGTAGCATATGGCCACTTGAAATAATATTAGAGGAAGAAAGAAATACTCTCTATCTCACACTGCCAGATGATTTCACTAATAGTTTCACTATAGAAAATTTTTATACAAAATCTTGTATAAATATAGACTTTGCTATGAGTCCAATTTTTAGAAGGGAAAACCCAAATGGATTTCTCGAGGATGACTTTAAACCATTTATAGTTACCTATGGAGAAACACTGAAAAATATCCTAGGAAAGGATATTTACAATAGGATAAAAAATAAATTATTAGAGGGAAAAATACTCGCAAACGATGATTTTGTCATAGAAACAGAACAAATAAACAGAGTCCTAACATAAAAGAGTATAAAAAAATGATATCTTTTCGCAAAAAATGTTGCATTTTTTTAATACTTAGTTATATAATAGTTTTAAGGAACTTAATACTAAAAAAATTATCGGGGGATTTAAATTATGAATAAAGTAAGGTTAGAAGATATTCAAATGGCACAAAAGGTTTTAAAACCGATTATAAAAAATACATGTTTATTAGAATGTAAGGAGTTAAGTAAAATTACAGGGGGAAATGTTTTTTTGAAGACAGAAAATCTTCAATTGACTGGTTCTTTTAAGATTAGAGGAGCTTTTAATAAAATAAGTAAACTAACTGATGCAGAAAAAGACGCAGGTGTAATTGCATCTTCAGCTGGAAATCATGCCCAAGGAGTGGCACTTAGTGCAACTAAGTTGGGAATAAAATCAACTATAGTGATGCCTGAAACCGCACCATTATCAAAGGTATCAGCGACTAAAAATTTTGGTGCAGAGGTAGTATTGCATGGTTCTGTATATGACGACGCCTATGCAAAAGCCTGTGAGATTCAAAAAGAAACTGGAGCGACATTCTTACATCCCTTTGATGATAAGCATGTAATTGCAGGGCAAGGAACTATAGGATTAGAGATCTTGGATCAGCTAGAAAATGTAGATGCAGTTCTTGTACCAATCGGTGGAGGAGGACTCTTAGCTGGAATCTCTACTGCTATAAAAGCCATCAAGCCAAGTGTGAAAATAATCGGTGTAGAGGCAGCTCATGCCCCTTCTATGAAGAGTGCAATTGAAAAAGGTGAAATTTACACAATAGATACAAAAGCTACAATAGCTGATGGAATTGCTGTAAGAAGAGCAGGAGAATTAACTTATGAGATCATCAAAGAAAATGTAGATGAATTCGTAACTGTTACAGAAGCTGAGATAGCACGTGCTGTATTACTATTATTAGAAAAGGGTAAGATAGTAGCAGAGGGAGCAGGAGCAGTATCAGTAGCGGCACTTTTTAAGACTGATTTAGACCTTAAAGGTAAAAATATCGTATCTGTAATATCTGGTGGAAACTTAGATGTTAACCTTATGGAAAGAATCATCAACAAAGCGTTGATCGGTGAAAACAGAAGATTTACAATAATGGTGAAATTAGTAGATAAGGCAGGAGAGATGACTAAATTATTAGGATTGATAGCTGAATTAGAGGCTAATATCTTAACTTTAAATCAAACTATGCATGAAAATTCCCTTGCAATTGGTGAGCAGGAAGTAAAGCTTACTTTAGAAACTTTTGATAAGGTGCATACTGATAAAATTATAGCAAAATTAATTGAAGAAGGATATGAAATATTAGGTTAATTAGAAGTTGATATAGAGTTAGAGAAAGATCCAATATATATTGGATTTTTTTTTTCAGGCAGTTATAAATTTCCCTTGTTGTCAGCTTTTTCTTCCTTTACGATGTAAAGGGAGAAAAAGTCCGTAGGACGAGAGAGGGTACATATTGAGGAGGAAAAGACAGGTGGCAGAACTTAGGATACCCAGGGAAGGGGAAAGAGTAGAGTTGGAGAAGCAGTATGAGTGTCTAAGGAAGGGTTGTATATATGTAGAGGCATTGTTATCTGTGAGTTATAGTATGTTTAATAGCACTGCTGTCCCAAGGATAAGGTGTACTGTTGGTAATTTTTATTTGAATCCTGAGAGTAAGATCTGTGGTGATCTTAAAGAAATAAATGGGGAAAAGTAGGCGTTAGTGTAAAAAAAACAGACTGTTTTATATACAATAATAGTTTTTTTAAGTAGGGTGACAAAAAAGGAAAAACCCTATATAATATAGGAAACAATTTATAGAAAGGGAGTACTTATGTTAAAAATACATTTTGTTAGACATGGACAGACCGAATGGAACGTTATAAAAAAATTACAAGGACATCTCAACTCACCATTGACTGAGGAGGGAGTAGAGCAGACAGAACTTCTCTATGAAAAATTAAGGTATATTGATTTCACAAAGATCTATACCAGTCCCCAGGGAAGAGCGCTTCATACTGCTAGGATCTTAAGAGGGGATAAAGATATTGAAATCTCGGAACTACAAGATATTATGGAGATGGGATTTGGAGATGTAGAAGGGCTAGAAAAAGAAAAGTTTAAAGAAAAACATCCGGAACCTTTTATGAACCTGTGGACCGATGCTGTGAAATACGACCCAAGTGATTTTTCTGGAGAATCTTTTATAGAGGTAGAAAAAAGAGCCATAGAAGGATTAAAGAAATTGGTGGAAGCAAATAATAAAGCAGGAGATATCATGGTGATCAGTCATGGGATGATCTTAAAGGTTATATTCGGTTATGTATTGGGACATGGTTTGGATAAGTACTGGATAGATCCAGTACCTCAAAATACCAGTGTAACAATTATAAGTTATGATAACGGGAATTTTAAGATGGAAAATTTTTCCAATATAGATCATCTAGAAAATATAGAAGAGATAAACTATATATAGATATCCCCAGCTAGAAATCATGCTGCTTAATATAAATATGTGTTGAAATAAAAACTCAGATAAAAAGTCCGATAATCATTCATTATAAAATTTAAATTAAAAATAATAAAACCAAACCTAGTAAAAATAATATATATAGAATATAATGAACTGGTAATTTTTTTTACAATAATAAATAAATATAGAAGGAAGGTATAAGAAATGAAAATAGCTATTGGTAGTGATCATGGTGGATTTGAATTAAAAGAAAAAGTAATAAATTTTTTAACAATAAATGGATATGAAGTTCTAGATCTAGGATGCGACTCTATGGATTCTGTAGACTACCCTAAGTATGGAAGATTAGTAGGAGAAGCAGTAGTTGAAAAAAAAGCTGACAAAGGAATTGTAATCTGTGGAACAGGAATAGGAATTTCTATTGCTGCAAATAAAGTGAAGGGTGTAAGAGCTGCACTGTGTACAAACACAACGATGGCTAAATTGACTCGTGAACATAATGATGCCAATGTATTATCTATGGGAGCAAGAATGGTAGGAGATATCTTAGCTCTTGAAATGGTAGATGTATTTTTAACTACTAAATTCGAAGGTGGAAGACACCAGAAAAGAATAGATCAATTAGAAGGATAATTAGATAAAGTTTGCATTTTAGGAGGTAGAGTTTATGAGTACATTATTTACAAAAATAATTAACAGAGAAATTCCAGCATCCATTGTATATGAAACTGATAAGGTGATTGCCTTTAATGACATCAACCCACAAGCACCAGTTCATGTTTTAGTAGTTCCTAAAAAAGAGATACCTACATTAAATGATATTGAATCAAAAGATTCTGAATATTTAATGGAGATGTATAGAGCTATAAAAGAAATTACTAGAGATTTGAAGATTGCAGAAGATGGATACAGAGTAATAACAAATTGTAACAGCCACGGAGGGCAGGAAGTGTTTCATCTACACTTTCATATCTTAGGTGGAGAAAAATTAGGTTCCATGTTATGTTCAAAGGGTTAATATTTAGATAGAAAAATCAGGTTGTTTATGCCTGATTTTTTGATTTTGGTGGTAAAGATAAAAAATCAGGTGAAGGAACTTATATTTTTACTATGTGTTCTTTTAAAAGATTGGGAATTATTATTTTATATAGTATACTTTAATTATAACCCAATTTAATTTAATTATTTTTTAATAATATTAAAAATATATAATAAAATAGAAAAAGTCATAAGATTTTAAAGTCTCAATAGTGCAGTTCAAGAATATCTTACAGGGTATTTCTAAAGATCTTGAATCACACCATTTAGAATTTAAAGGGAGATTGAAGATGTTAGATTTAAGTAAATTATTGGGTTTTGATAAAGTAAATATCAAAACTAATATTCAAAGTTGTGTCAGAGAATATGGTATAGAATATGAAGGCGTCCGAATTATTTCTTCAAATGAAAGGTTTATTGTTTTAGAAACTTTAGAAAAGACTCATGTTATTCTTGCAACAAATTCAATTCAATATGTAGAGGAATTCAAACTTTATTAAAAACGGGGCTTAAATGCCTTTTTTTAATAAATAAATATATTACCAACCTATTGAAGTACAACAACAGGAAGAACATCTAGTATGAATATAACCTTTAGAAATGCCCATCATTATGACGGATTCTAAATTTTTATGAAATCCTAAATTAATATAAAATTCAAAATCAGTATAAAAAACTGAAAATATTCCAAATTTTTTGGGTAAGGTAGAACATTTAGCGAGTGAATCTTTTGAGTTTTAGTATTAATAAAAAAATGCATAATTAATCTCCCTATATTATAGTTTAAGAGATTATAACATAAAAATTAATAAATATAAAAAAATGTAATAATAATTTAATAAAACTAAAGTTAAATTAAGATTTAAAAGTATATATCAAGAGCGATTTAATGGTTGTTATACTAAAATTAAATTTATAGAATACGGATTAAATTATGATAAGACCCCTGAATAGGTTTATTAGATTATTCAACATTAAAAATTCTTTTTTTGATAAAATTTAGTGTATACTTATAAAAGATGAAGAAGAAAAAATAAATTTTTATTTATGACGAAGAATATGAATAAAATATATCAATTTAGAGTTGATATAAAAGGACTAAACCTCCAATTTGAAGGAGAGTACTGAATGAAAATAAAATAAATTTTTGGGAACTTCATTAGATACTTCAAAATATTTTTGAATGGAGAAACTATCATTTACATTAATGTTGTATTGATGAGAGTACAATATTATTGGATACAACATATGAAGGTTATGAACCAATGGAAGGGAAAGAAAATGATATAAAAGGTGAAATTTTAGAATATTATCAAAGACTTAATCCAAAAGATTTTACTAAAAAAGACATTAGGTCAATTAATGAAATTTTTGAAAATTGGAATAAATTAAATATATATAAAGGGGGGATCAGTGAATATAAACAGTGATACAAATTATAAGGTATATACACCGGATTATATAGCCAAAGAGATGATAGATAAAAGTTTAGATATATATTTTCATGGAGATTATAGAAAATACAAATTTGATAACCTCAGATGTGCTGATCTTTCGTGCGGGACTGGGAACCTTTTAATACCCCTTATACAAACTATCATGGAATTGTACAAGGTAAAATTAGGAGAGTATTGCTATAATAATTCATGGATTACAGGCTATGATATAGACGAAAAAGCACTCTTGATTTGCAAAAATAATGTTTTAAAGATGTTGAGGAAATATGATATTAAAAGTAAAAATATAAATTTAATAGAAAATAATTCTCTTCTGGAGGAGATTGACGGTACTTATGATATTGTTTTAGGAAATCCTCCTTATTTTGGGGAGAAAAATAATAAAGAGATATTTACAGATATGAAAGAATATAAATTTGGAAAAGAAAATTATGAGGGAAAGATGGATTATGCTTATTTTTTTATTGCAAAGGGAATCGATGCCCTAAAACATGGAGGAGTGCTGACCTATATAACCACAAATTATTGGTTTAAAGCTGATCATGCTAAAAAAATGAGGGAGAAGATAAAAAAACATACTACTTTTAAATATATAAATAATTATAACAGGTCTCTTTTTAAGGATGCTGTAGGGCAGCATAATGTTGTTTTTACCCTGACAAAGGAAAAAATAAAATGTAGATTAGAAGTGATAGATGACAGGAAAAAATATTATATAGACAGTGATAAAATTTATAACTACAGGGATAAGATTATCTTAGCTAAAAAAGAGGATTTAGAACGATTGGATAAGATGTATAATGGCAGAACACATTGTTTAGGAGAACTCCTAAACATAAACCAAGGTATAGTCAGCGGGTATGACAGGGCCTTTGTTTTTGATTCCTATGAGAAAAAATATAGTGAATATTTAAAACCATTTTATAAAAATAAAGATATAGATCAATACTCCTACAGTTCCAACAAATATTGGATCCTCTATCTAGACTATAAGGTGACTCTAGATAAAAAACTGGCTAAACATATGAGTCCACATAAGAAACGACTGAGCAGGAGGAGGGAAGTTTCAAAATCTATTATCAATTGGTGGAAACTTCAGTGGGCTAGGGATGAAAAAATATTTAATGTACCTAAAATAATAGGTAGACAGAGATCTAAGATAAATAAGTTTTCATATTCAGAGGGAGAATTTTATGGAAGTGCAGATATATATTATCTTACTCCCAAAGAAAAAGATATAAATTTATTCTATATTCTAGGTTACCTAAATTCTATAGTTTTTTATGATTGGTTTAGATATAACGGGAAGATGAAAGGAGATAATTTAGAGCTCTACGCCACCCCTCTAAAGGAAACACCTATATATTACACTAAAGATAAGAGTGAGATCGCTTATATTGAAAAACTGGTGAAAAATCAGATTAAATATTATGAGGAGGAGACTCAAAAATTAATAGATCAGTATTTTTATAACTCAAAATATGGAAAATAAAGTATAAGATATAGATTCTTTGGCTAGTTTCAAAATCAAAATCTGGATTTTAAAATTACATGTGATTAACAGAATTCAGCATTAAAAAGCCTTATTCAAAAAATAAAAACCCTCCCAGATTACTGTAATCTGGGAGGGTTTTTATTCTAATGAAAAATCTTAATATTATTAGTAAAGATTTTTATAAATATTTACTATATCTGTTCTTTCTAAAGGAACATAGTTGTTAGCTAAAAGTCTTTGCTGACCTGAAATTACTGCATCTGCAAATCCTTCTATTTCCTCTTCCTTCATTCCATATTCTTTTAATGGTTTTCTTGAAAGAAGTTTATCTAAAACATTAGATAAGGCTGCATAAACGTCCTCTCCTGCCGGAACATTCATAATGTCAGCTAGGACTTTATTAACTTCACTTATCTTACCTTTTGGATCTTTAGCTAAGTACGTTTTGAATACTTCTGTAAAGAATTGATAGTTAGCTTCTCCATGGGGAACATGATACACTCCCCCTAAAGGATAAGACAGTGCATGAACTGCTCCTACTCCTGCATTTCCAAATGCTATTCCTGCATAGTTACTTCCTATCATAAAGTCTTCTATGATCTCCTTTCTATACTCTTCTCCCTTTTCTAAAATTTGCATATATCCCTTCAAGATCATCTCGATTGCTTTTACACTAAATATTTCAGTGTACATATTTGCTTTTGGAGATACATAGGCTTCTATAGCATGGATCAAAGCATCTATTGAGCTTGTCACGAAGAATTTATACGGTAGATTCATAAGTAACTCTGGAATCAATACTGCACTTTCAGGATAAAGCTGATCTACAGCTAATCCCATCTTAGTTCTTTTCGATTTTATTTCAGAGATAGCAATATTTGTTACTTCACTTCCTGTTCCACAAGTTGTAGGAACAATTACTAATTCTCTTACTTTCTTTATTTTCACTGTTTTTTCAAAATAATTCAAGCAATCTTTAGTATCTTCTAATATCAATAATTTTGAGATATCGATAACAGATCCTCCACCTACTGCAACTACTCTTTTTATATCTTTTCCTCTGATAGCGTCCATAATATGGTTGATAGTTTCATCTGATGGTTCTCCTGTACCAAAACATTCAAAGAATAAATTTTCAGATTCTAAGTTTAAACTTTTCATATAATTATCAAAAAGGAAGTCATGAGTAAAAAGTAAGTCACCTTTTCCTATTTTAAATTCTACAGCAAACTCTTTAAATGTATCGAACTTATGTATTTCTGGTTGTATTTTTAAAAGTCTCATTTATTTTCCCCCCCTATCCCCAAATTTGTTCATCAGTTGGAACTACAACGTCTTCTATAAGTAAACCTATTCTAGAAATATTTATTAAATGCTTGTAATCTAAGTTTTCTGAGATAACATTATTTCCCCAAGTTCCACAACCTAATGTAGTTGTAGGAGCAAATCCGTTAAATAAAGATCCTCCAGCAGTTGTTGAAGATGGAGCATTTACAACTAATCTACTGATTGTTAATAAGTTTCCAGCTAATTCAATGTTTTCTATGTTATCTGAATGAATTGCTGCTGTATGTCCTTTTCCTTCAAGGTCTAAATTTGTCTGAGCAATGTTAATTGCATCTTCGATAGTATCATATTCAAAAGCTGAAAGTACAGGACACATTTTTTCCTTACAAAGAAGATCTTCTGCTCCTATTCCACTAGCTTTTAAAAGGATAACTTTAGCTTCTTTTGGAACTACTACTCCTGCCATCTCCGCAACTCTAGCAACTGATTGACCTACAACATCTTTATTCATATGTCCGTTTTCAAACATTGTATCTCTAAATTTTTGAATATCAGAAGGATTATCTATATAGTAAGCTCCATTTCTAACCATAGCATCTATAACTGTTTTATAATCTGATTTTGGAGCAATTACTGTCTGCTCTCCAGAACAAATTATACCATTATCGAATTTTCTACCAGCAACAATTTTAGCTGCTGCTTCATCATAGTTAACACCTTTGTCTATAATTACTTGAACATTTCCTGCTCCTACACCAAATGAAGGTTTCCCACTTGAATATGCAGCTTTAACCATTCCCATTCCACCAGTTGCAAGAACAACATCCACTTTTCCCATCAATTCATTTGTATAAGTTAAAGATGGTTCAGTGATTACTTGGATAGCATCCTTTGGACATCTGATTTTGTTATCTACTAAAGCTTTATTGATTCTAGAAACTGTTTCAGTAGTACAACCTTTAGACCTAGGATGTGGAGCTATAATAATTGCATTTCCACCTTTTAAAGCGAACATGGCATTGCACATAGGTGTTACTATTGGATTTGTTGTAGGAGTAACTGCTCCAACTATTCCAACAGGTTTAGCTACCATAATAAGATTTTTTTCTAAATCTCTTCCAATGATTCCTACACTTTTTTTATCTTTTAGGTTGTTCCAGATAGTTTTAGATTTTCCTTTGTTTTTTCCTACTTTGTCTTCATATACACCCATTCTAGTTTCATCTATAGCCATTCTTGCAAGTTCTTCAGCATTGTCGTATACAGTTTTTCCAATTGTTTTTACTATGGCATCTAGCTCTTCTTGGCTGTATGTTGCCAATTTATTTTGAGCTTCCTTAGCTTTTTGAATCATTTCGTCGATATAATTTTTTGAATCCATTTTGTTGTTCCTCCTTTAAAGTAAGTTGCTTTATATTTTTTGTACAATTGTTAATTTTTTTAATTCTATCTATTCTTAAATTGAGCCCTATGTTAATTTTATTTTTTCATTGTTCCTGTTTCTAAAAAGTTAGAATGCCATGAAAGAGCTTCTTCTAAAATATGGGGAGTATGACAATTATGGCAGACTTCACAGGCTCTATCAAAATAATCTTTCATTTGTTCTTTGAAATCTGGATGTACACAATTTTCAATAACGACTCTTGCTTTTTCTTTTGGACTGAGTCCACGAAGATCAGCGACACCTTGTTCTGTAACTAATATCATAGTGTCATGTTCTGTATGATCTACATGGGAAACCATAGGTACGATAGATGAAATTTTTCCGTTTTTAGCAGTAGAACTTGTACTAAAGATTGTTAAATATGCATTTCTGGCAAAGTCACCAGATCCTCCAATACCATTCATTATCTTAGTTCCCATTATATGAGTAGAGTTTATATTTCCATAGATATCCGCTTCGATAGCTGTATTCATTGCAATTACACCTAATTTTCTTGCCATTTCTGGACTGTTTGAGATCTCTAATGGTCTCAAAATTATTTTATCTTTAAAGAATTCTATATTGTCTCTGAATAATTTAAGACCTTTAGGAGAAGGACTTATAGAGCAAGCTGATGCTTTTATTATTTTTCCACACAGCATGAGTTCAAGCATTGCATCCTGTAAAACTTCTGTATAGCAAACTAAATTTTCAAAGTTTGAATCACACAAACCAGCAAGAACAGCATTTGCAACATTTCCTACACCAGATTGAAGAGGAAGTAAACTATTAGTCAATCTTCCTAAAGCAACTTCTTTTTCTAAAAAACCAATAATGTTTTTAGAGATAGCTCTATCTGTATCACAAATTGGTGCTAGGTCTCTTACATGATCTTCTAGATCGGAAAATACAATAGCTGCAATTTTGTCTTTATCGCATACTATGTATGGTGTTCCAATTCTATCTCCAGGAGCTTCTATAGGTATATGAGTTCTCCTAGGTGGATTTTCAAGCATGTATATATCTGACATACCCTCTAATTCTATTGGTTGTTTTGAACTTATTTCAACTATGATCTTCTTTGCACTCTTTAAAAATGATGGTGAGTTTCCTACTGCACTTGTAGGAATTATATTTCCATCTTCTGTGATAGCTATTGCTTCTATGATAGCTACATCTACTCTTGGTAATGCTCCATAGTTTAAATATTGAGATGAATGGCTAAGATGCATATCAAGATATTCTACTTTTCCACAATTTATTTCTTGTCTGAGTTTTTTATTGGTCTGATATGGAAGTCTCTTAGCAATAATTCCTGCTTCTGCCCATGCTCCATCTACTTCTGGTCCAAGGGAAGCACCGGAGTAAAGCGTTAATTTCATTATTTCTTTACTCTCTTTTACTCTTTCTGCAAGAGCAAGAGGAACAACCTTAGGATAACCAGAAGGAGTAAATCCACTGGTACCTACAACCATACCATTTTTTATTATTTTACAAGCTTCCATTGGGCTCATAATTTTTTCTTTGAGTTTTTCATTTCTAATTCTAGATTGCATCTATTACACCCCTTTATTAAAAAATATTATACTTAATTGACTGTTACATTGGTAGGTTATGTAAAATTATTGTAAATAATACTATTCCAAATAGAGCAAATGGATATGTAGCAGCGTATCCTGTTGCAGGATCATCGGTACCAATAACATCTACAGCTACTCCAAGACCAGGAGTAGAAGTCATCCCACCACATATTGCTCCTGAAAGCATGATCCAGTTAATTTTAAATACATATTTCCCCACAAGGAAACCTGAAAACATAGATAAAACTCCGACTGCGATAGCAACTATACATAGATAGAACCCTGCACCTGTTAGAGAGTTAATGGCAGCATAACCATATCTTAAACCTACGATACCAAGGAAGAATGTAAGAGATATATCTCTTATGACACCAAGAATTTTTTTATCCATTCTAAAAGTCATAAATCCTAATTTTCCTATATGTCCAAAGAAGATAGAGGAAAGTAAGATCCCTCCTGTAGAGCCAAGACTAAAGTATCCTAAATAACCAAGATTTACCTTGAACATCCCAAATGTATAGCCGAGAATACAGACGAAAGAAAAGGCAATGAGATCAAAAGTTACTGAGTCAATATGTTTGATATTTACTTTTTTTCTTGCTTCTGCCATTTCTAATTGAAATTGACGATGTTCTTCATCTAAATCTAGTTTAAATATTTTTGGAAATAATTTCATGGCTAAGATTACTATGAGAACTCCAAATGGATAGCCGATAGCATGACCTACCCCTACTCCAGCTTCTGCATCAATAATAAATTCTTCTTTCTGTTCTGAAGATAAAGTCGGAGTATTTTCTGGTGTTAGAGTACCATTAGAATTTAATATATTGAGCAGTATCTCTTTATTACGATGACTAAGGGTTGAATATCCCGCAGTCCATTCTTTGGCGTGCTCCCTGGATGTTTCAATTGCAGCAGCCAGCCCAGGGGAACTTGTAAGAGCACCTGTGTAAACTCCTGAAACTTCATATGGATTTGCTTTATTGCTTAAAATAGTAAGAGTGTAAGTTGTTCCAGCTCCTATAAAAACAATGAGAAGTCCTAATACAACAAATTTTGTACCGTATGTTTTAAGTATAAGTGATATTTTATCAGCTGCCAGAAGTCCCACTGCAGCTACAAAAAGAATTAAAAATAAACTAAAGAATTTTTTATCAATAACACTGATCTTTAGCATAGAACTAAATGTAGAAGCGTATGCTCCTTGTGCATTTATTACGTTATTGGCTAACCTTACCACTAGTCACCCTATTCCTAATCCAGAGAACAGAGCTCCAGAGGTTCCAATTTTTAACAGTTTTCCTAAAATTAATCCTGTAAAAATTGTTATAAACATAAGAATAAAAGGATTAGTTAACCAATGAATAGTTTTAAAGACAAACATATATATATCCCTTAAAAGTTATTTTTTTCACTCTAATTTTTTATCTTTAGGTGAGACAATTGTCTCACCTAAAGTAAAAATAAAATTTAAAACTTACAGTGGTACCTTTCTTCCCAATTTTTAATGAGATTTTTTCTGAAATTAGGATGAGAAATGTTTATTAATATTCGACCTCTTTCCTTGACGGTTTTCCCCTTAAGTCTGGCAATACCATATTCGGTTACTATATAATCTACATCATTTCTAGATGTAGTTACGATAGCACCCTCATCTAAGACAGATACTATACGTGATATCTTTCCTTTAGCAGCAGTAGAAGGTATCGCAATAATTGATTTTCCGCCTTTACTCATAGTAGCTCCTCTAACAAAATCTACCTGTCCGCCTACCCCACTAATCTGATTATATCCTATAGATTCTGAACACACTTGACCAGTTAGGTCTAGCTGTACACAAGAATTAATAGAGATCATCTTATCATTTTTAGCTATTATTACAGGGTCGTTTACATAGTCCACTGGATGGAATTCAACCAAAGGATTATTGTCTACATAATCGTAGAGTGCCTTAGTTCCCATTACAAAGGTAACAATCATCTTTCCTTTGTGAAAGTTTTTAGCTTTGTTATTTATAACACCAGATTTTACTAAGTCTAGAACACCATCAGAGATCATCTCAGAATGAATCCCTAGATCTTTTTTATCTTTTAAAAACAGAAGTGCCGCATCTGGAATAGCACCTATCCCAAGCTGAAGTGTAGAACCATCCTCAATGAGAGATGCACAATTTTTCCCGATAGCTTTTTCAATTTCGCCAATTCTAGGAGGCTTTAATTCTATTAGAGGTTCGGAGTGTTCAACTATATGATCTATGTCTGAGATATGGATAAAGGAATCTCCCATAGTTCTTGGCATATATTCATTTACTTGAGCAATGACAACCTTTGCATTTTCTGCAGCTGACTTTATATAATCGATAGATATTCCCATACTGCAGTTTCCATGTTCATCTGGGAGACTTGTTTGAATTAAAGCCACACCTACTGGAAGATGACCATCTCTAAATAATTTGGGAACTTCATGGAAATAACATGTAGTAAAATCAGCTCTTCCATCTTGAACTGCTTTTCTGGTACTGGCTCCTGCAAATAATGCATTATGAGTAAAATGTTTTTTCATATCATCATTAACATACTCAGCTTTTCCCATGGCAACCATATGAACTATCTCTAAATTCTCAAATTTTTCTTTGTTTTTAATTAAAGCATCTACTAAAATTTTTGGTTCAGCACATGCATGAGCTACTACTACTCTACTTTTTGAATTTATATTTAAAATTGCTTCATCTGGAGATACTAATTTTTCTTTGTACAGCTCTTTCCAGTCCATCTCTTTCACTCCTTTATTGTATATATAATATTTAAGTATTTTTTTTAGCTAAAAGTTTTTTTGCCATCTCTATGAGATCCTCTGAAACTCCAGTCTCTAAAACAACATCTTTAACCCCTATATCCTCTAAAATAATTATTTTTTTCACATTTTCTTTTGTAGTAGAATTAG
>NZ_JBAHZY010000148.1:0-17312 GCF_037132775.1 Psychrilyobacter sp. | reverse complement strand
ATATTCTCTAATTAGCTCTTTTCGTGCTAATTCATCAGGGGATAAATCTTTTCTTCTTTTTCTCATAAAAAAACCTCCAAATTAATGTAATTGTAGTTTACACTAATTTGGAGGTTTACACAAAATATGAGACAGACCCCAAAAAATTGCTTAAGTTTTTTCATAAACTGTTTGATAAACACGACCACCATAATCAACGGTTTTTAATCCTTCTAAATCTACTTTTCCCAAATTCTTTACCGATACTCTTAAACGTATCATACAGCTAGTATAACCACAAATATTATTCGTTTCTCCTGTAAGTTTCATTATTTTTTTTGCAATTTCCTTATAATCCATCTCTCCCCCTCTAACGACTTTCAGCCAAATGTATAATTAATAATTTATATCATTCGTGACTAAGCTTTTTCTTCTGACTTTAATTATTTATTTACTTACTACTTTTAATGCCTCTCTGATAAATCCTTTTTTTTCTGACAATAATATTTTAGCCTCCTTTACCTCTAAGCCTCCCAATATCATGAGGATAGCAGTCTTACAATGTCCCTTTGCATCTTTCAAAGCAGAATTGGCTTCCTTCATCCTACATTCAGTAGCTTCCATGACTATTTTTTTGTCTTTCTACCAATTTTTTATTGGTAGCTTCTACATCTACTATAAGGTTCCCATATACCTTCCCAATCTTTATCATAGACCCAGTTGTCAGCATATTTAACACCAATTTTTGTGCCGTTCCAGCCTTTAACCTAGACGACCCTGTGATCACTTCTCCTCCCACAACTGGAGATATTGAGATGTTTACAGATTTAGCTAGTATACTATTCGGGTTGCAGCTTAAACCTACTGTGATAGCCCTTTGTTTTTTTGCATATTCAATACCACCCATTACATATGGTGTCCTCCCACTTGCCGCTATTCCTACCAATATATCTTTAGAATTAAAGTCGATATTTTTTAAATCATTTCTACACAGCTCTTTATTATCCTCGGCGTTTTCCACGGCTCTCAAAATCGCATCTTTTCCTCCTGCAATAAGTCCTATCACCAGTTCTTTTGGTGTTCCAAATGTAGGAGGACATTCACTGGCATCTAATATCTCCAACCTTCCAGATGTTCCAGCACCTATATATATATGAGCCTGCCACCGTTTAAAAATGCATAACTTATCTTATCGATAGCCTTCGCGATATTTTCTAATTCTTTTTCTACTGCCAAGGCAACTTTTTTATCCTCATCATTTATTACTTTTACCATCTCCAAGGTATCCAGTAAGTCTATATTCATGGTGTTTTTATTCCTGTTTTCAGTTATCATCTGCTTTAAATTCAATTCCATAATTCCCTCCGTCAAACCAAATATACTCAATCGAATAGGTCATTCCATGCCCTAATTTTTCACAGTCACTCATCCTTTCTACTATTTTTTTGGTTTTTATTCTAGGTCTATCTACCTCTCTCATTTTATGATAGATTATACTATATAAAAAAATTATTTCGAAAAAATAATATTTTTTCAGTCTATAATAATTTTCTTATTATTCTCACCTTGTGATTAACTAAAAAGTAAGTTATAATACAACAACATTAAAAATATATATAGGAGGTATTCGATGAAAAATGAAGTTTTAAAATATATAAAATTATTTCTAGGTTTTTTTATCTGTTCCTTAGGAATTGTTATTATTATAAGGTCTGATCTAGGATTTTCTCCCTGGAATGTTCTCCACCAAGGTATCTCAAAAGTTGGAAACATCACAATCGGACAAGCCAGTATCCTTGTTGGAATCTTAGTTATAACTTTGGACGCATTCTTAGGAGAGCAAATAGGTAGTGGTAGTATATTTAATATCATATTTATTGGAAGTTTTATGGATTTAATTCTTTTTTCAAAATTGATCCCTTTAAGTCACAATCCTTTTATTGGTGTTCTTATGATGTTTATAGGGTTATTTATCCTAGGTATAGGATGTTATATGTATATATCTACTGGTCTTGGTTGCGGTCCTCGAGATGCACTGATGGTTGCTCTCACAAAAAAAACTAATTTTTCTGTGAGATTTATAAGGAGCAGTATTGAAATTACTGTTCTAGTTATAGGGTATTTTTTAGGAGGATATGTAGGAGTAGGTACCGTGATAACAGCAGTCTTCACCGGTAGTTTTATTCAATATGTTTTTAAGATGTTCAATTTTGACGTTAAATCGGTAATTCATAGGAATATAAAGGATGAAGGAATCCTTTTAAAAGCATATATCTCAAAAAAACAATAATAAAAAATGAGGCTCTCCCCTTTTGGGTAAGCCTCATTTTTCACTTAAATCTATTTAACATAAGTTAACCAAGAGTTATACTCTAACTTCTTTCCTTCTGTCATTTCAAAGAATATTTCTTGAATTTTTTCTGTAATAGGCCCCCTTTTACCACTTCCAATTTTTATCTTATCTACACTAGCTATTGGTGTTATTTCAGCTGCCGTTCCTGAAAAAAAGAGTTCATCTGCTGTATATAACGATTCTCTAGAAATTGTTTCTTCAACAACTTCGTACCCTAGGTCACGTACTATTGTAATTACAGAATCACGTGTGATACCAGTAAATGCAGATGATCCTGATTGAGGAGAATATATCTTTCCATTTGAAACTACAAACAAATTTTCTCCACTCCCTTCACTGACATTTCCAGAATAATCTAGTGCTATCCCTTCATCATATCCATTTTCCAATGCTTCCATCTTAATAAGCTGGGAACTTAGATAGTCTATCAATATGTTCATCTAATCTGAATATAGCTGTTCCTTTCTCTGTTTTATATGCTCTTATTCCTTCAAAAAAGCTGCTTCCATAATGCATTGCATGGGATAAAACATGAACCTTAGCATTATCATGATCTACCATCTCACCGTTCAACCATATTTTTTTAGTATCTATCATAATTCCCTCCTAGGTATATTATCTGTTAAATTTTTTTTACTATAAAGCTTGCCATCTCTTCCGTACCAACTAATTTAGTTGAATCTGTGTATATATCCCTCGTTCTCATACCATCATTTAAAACTTTTTCTACTGCTTTTTCTATAGCTATTCCTTCCTCTAGGAGTCCCATAGAATGCTTAAACATCATAGCTACCGATAAAATAGTGGCTATTGGATTGGCTATATCTTGCCCTGCTATATCTGGTGCAGATCCATGGATTGGCTCATATAACCCATATTTTTCTCCTATGCTGGCTGATGGCAACATCCCAATAGATCCCGTTATCATACTGGCTTCATCAGACAATATATCTCCAAACATATTCATAGTCAGGATAACATCAAATTGAGTTGGATTTATAAGTAACTGCATAGCGGCATTATCTACATACATATGATTTAATTCTACCTCTGGATAGTTTTTAGAAATTTCTATTACAACTCTTCTCCACAATCTTGAGCTTTCCAACACATTGGATTTGTCTACACTTGTAAGCTTTTTATTTCTTTTCATAGCTATTTCAAAACCTTTTATTGCTATTCTTTTTACTTCCTCTTCACTATAAGAAAGGATATCGTATGCCGACCCATCTTCTCTTATCCCTTTTTCTCCAAAATATATTCCTCCAGTCAATTCTCTGACTATACAGATATCAAGGCCCTTACCAATTATTTCTGTTTTCAATGGAGAAGCATCTTTTAGTGGTTCATATACTATAGCTGGCCTTAGATTGGTATATAGTCCTAATTCTTTTCTAATATTTAAAAGACCTCTTTCCGGTCTATCTTCTCCTTTTAGGTGATCCCATGTGGGTCCTCCTACAGCTCCTAGAATTATTCCATCACTATTCTTACACATCTCAATTGTTTTTTGGGGTAGAGGAGTCCCTTGATTATCTATGGCTATTCCACCAATATCGGCATAGTTTATATTAAATTTATGATTATATTTTTCTCCTATTTTTTTTATAACCTCTACTGCTCCCTCTGTTATCTCTTTACCTATCCCGTCTCCTGGCATCACAGTTATTCTATATTCCATCTTCTCCTCCTAATTTAATATAAATTCTATTTGTACATAAATCCATTTTGTATAGCATAATTAAATATCCCACCAGCTTTTATTATCCCTTCGATATCTCCTAACTCTCCTAAAATATATTCTTTATTTGTAGTTATATTTTTTAAAATATTTTCTGAAATTTCTACCTCATCTCCAGTTTTTATTTCATCTATCAGTCTATTTTTAGTTTCATAGGGAATCAAGAATCCTCCGTCTACAGAATTTCTATAAAATATTCTTGCGTAACCCTGGGCTACTACTGCTTTTATTCCTGCTTTCTCAAGTGAAAGAGGAGCATGTTCCCTAGATGATCCACATCCAAAGTTTTTCCCTGAAATCATTACTGTATAGTCCGATTCATATCTATCCTCCTCTATGAAGGGAACTTCGATAGTCTTTGGATCCATTCCAGACATGGCGTATTTACCATAATTTTTAGCCTCTTCCTCTATATCTGTTCTAAATACTAAATGTATGGCTGGAATTATCTGATCAGTATCGATATTATCTCCTACTACATATGCTTTACCTCTTATCTTATTCATCTATTCCCACCTCTATTTTTTTTATATATTTTCTTGGATCTGTTATTTTTCCAGTCAATGCTGATGCTGCGGCAGTATAAGGAGAAGCTAAATATACCTGCGAATCCATAGATCCCATCCTTCCATGAAAATTTCTGTTAGTCGTAGCTATAACTACTTCATCTGAGTGAGTTCTTCCAAAAGTATCTTCTGGTCCCCCTAAACATGCTGCACATGATGGTGGTCCTATCTTACATCCTGCATTTTCAAAAATTTCTTTTAAAGTTTCTCCCCCTATCTTAATTGTTTCAAAATTTCTTTCTACATTTCTTGTAGCTGGAACTATAAAAGTTTCTATCTTTACTTTTTCTCCTTTTAATATTTTAGCTGCGGCTATAAAGTCTGTAGTTTTTCCCCCTGTACAAGATCCTATATATGATCTTGTCACTTCTATGTGAGATAAATTTTCTGCCGGTTCTACATTTCCAGGAGAATATGGTTTTGCAACTACTGGAACTATCTTACTAGCATCATAGGTATGAACAGAACGATAGATTGCATCTTTGTCTGAGTTATGAACTTCGTAGTCTGTTATTCCTCTATCTTCTAAATATTTTTTAGTTACTTCATCTGCAGCTATTATTCCACATTTTCCTCCTGCTTCTATGGCCATATTACAGATTGTCATCCTCTCTTCCATATTTAATTTTGATATAGCGTCTCCTACATATTCCATACATCTATAAGTAGCACCATCAAATCCTATGTCTCCTATTGTTTGTAGTACTACATCTTTTCCCATAACATAACTTGAAAATTTTCCATCAAACTGAAATTTTATAGATTCAGGCACCCTCACCCATAGTTTTCCAGTCCCCATAATAAACCCTGCATCTGTGTTTCCTATCCCAGAAGCAAACTGCCCAAAGGCTCCTGATGTACATGTATGTGAATCTGTTCCAAATAGTACATCTCCTGGTTTATTGTGTCCTTCCTCTGCAAGAGCTACATGACATACACCCTTATAATTATCTGTAAAAGGTTCATAAAAATGTTTTATCTCCTGTTCTTTTGCAAATTGAGTTACATATTCTATATTTCTCATGGCATATTTATCCTTGGTAAATATATAATGATCTGGTATTAAAACTATCTTTTCTTTGTCCCATACTTTGGTATCTTCACCGAAATTCTTCTTAAATACCCCTATAGTTCCTGGTCCACATACATCATGTGTCATTAGTATATCCACATCCACCCAGATATTATCTCCAGGTTTCACTTGGGCTTTACTTGATTTATTTGCTAGAATTTTTTCTACTATTGTCATCGCCATATTTATATTCTCCCTTGCTCATCAAAATAATTATTTATAGCTCCTATATATGCCATTATACTGGCTTCTACTATGTCGGTACTCGTATGTCTTCCATTATAACTTTTATTATCTTTACCCAATCTTATAAAAACCTCTCCCTGTGCATCACTTCCACTTGTCACTGCTTTTATAGTATATTTATTTAATTCAAATTCTACATTTATAATCTTATCAATAGCTTTAAATGCCGCATCTACAGGACCGTCTCCAATAGCTACATTTTCTATTATTTTCCCATCCCTTCCCATATTTATAGATACTATGGGAGTGATAGTATTTCCTGTGTTTACAGTATATCTATTCAATGTATATGTCTTTTCTATTATTTTTGTATCATATATAAGAGCTTCAATATCTTCTGTAGATACATCTTTTTTCTTATCCGCAAGTTCTTTAAATCGTACAAAAATTTCTTCTATCTCCTCTCTGGTAAGTTCATACCCACATTCTATTAAATGATTTTCAAAAGCATGTTTCCCCGAATGTTTTCCAAGTACCATCTTATTTTGACTGAGCCCTATAGATTCAGGAGTCATAATTTCATAGGTTTCTTTATTTTCTAACATTCCGTGTTGATGGATTCCAGATTCATGAGCAAAGGCATTTTCTCCTACAATGGCCTTATTCGGCTGTACCTCAACTCCTGTTATTCTTGTAATAAGTTGACTGGTTTTGTATATTTCTTCTGTATTTATTCTATTTTCCCCAGGATAAATATCTTTTCTTACTCTCATAGCCATTACCACTTCTTCTAAAGCTGCATTTCCTGCTCTTTCTCCTATGCCATTTACAGTGCATTCTACTTGAGTAGCTCCTGCTTTTACAGCTGCCAGAGAGTTAGCTACTCCAAGTCCTAAATCATTGTGGCAGTGTACCGATATATCTACCATATTTATATTTTTTACATTTTCCCTTACCCCTTTTATTATCTTATAAAATTCCTCTGGGGTTGTATATCCTACTGTGTCAGGGATATTTATTACTGTAGCACCTGCTTCTATAGCACCTTCTACTATTTTATAAAGAAATTCAGGTCTAGTTCTAGTCGCATCTTCTGCTGAAAATTCTATATCATCACACTTAGATTTGGCATATTTAATCATCTCTACAGCCTGTTTATATACCTCTTCTGGAGTCTTTTTTAGTTTATATTTCATATGGATATCCGAAGTAGCTATAAATGTATGAATCCTTGGATATTTAGCCCCTTTTATAGCTTCCCATGTAGTATCTATATCTCCCTTTAATGCTCTTGCTAATCCTGCTACCCTTACGTTTGTGACGCTTTCGGCTATTGCCTTGACTGAATTAAAATCACCCTTTGATGAAGCTGGAAACCCTGCCTCTATTATGTCCACTCCTAATTTTTCTAGTTGTCTGGCAACCTCTATTTTTTCTCCTATGTTCATACTGCATCCCGGTGATTGTTCCCCATCTCTTAATGTTGTATCAAATATCTTTATCATCTTTTCCATTATTTAGTCCTCCTATTTTTTTCCTTTAATGATTATAAATTTTTTATAAAAAAAAGCAGCCAATAATATCAGCTGCCATCATAGTTATACTTATCCCGAGTATTTTAAAACAGGGTATTCAAAAGTATACAATTTCTCCAATATCATTTTTAATCTATTCAATTGCTTGCAACCTAATAGTAATAATAACAGCAGCAATAATAATAAATTTATAGATAAGATATTAGTTAAAATCATAATTTTTTCCTCCTTGTTTTGTAATTTAGAAGAATAATAACAGTTTATTTTTTTCCTGTCAACATTTTTTTCAAAATGAAATTCAATTTCCGTACTCGATACACGGACTAGCGGAACAAATTATTGGTATAATTGAGTCGAAAAAGTTTTAAAGAATAATATTTTTAAAAAAACTATTCAAGAAAAAAAAAAAAAAGACTTCAAAATGGATTTAATTTTTAGTTGGGTTTTTATAATTCTAGAAAGAATACAGTAACAAATATCATCTAAACTGTAGGAACTGTTATAAAAAATAATTGAGAAAATAAATAAATTTATTTTACATTTAAAAAAAATCGTGCTAGAATGTTTAAAAATTAGAACTTTAGTAACAAAAAAAAAGAGCTGATAGAAAACAAATAAAAATAAGTGAGCTGATTAAGATGGTTAATTCAAGAATTGGACAATTAAATATGCTAATGATGATGCTTTGGTAGGGTTTGTAACTTAAATTTTTAAAATTTAAGAACAGACTCGTTTTGTAGTAACTTACGAGTTTGTTCACAAGCATCTTTTACTAGAAAGCCTGTGGGAAACTCCGCAGGCTTTTTTATTTTACAAAATTTATTTAAAAATACAGGGAGGAACAACTATGAATTTAAAATTTGAGACATTACAATTGCATGCAGGACAAGTGAAAGATACTTTAACAGGAGCTAGAGCGGTTCCTATCTATCAAACTGCATCCTATACTTTTAAAGACGCCGACCACGGAGCTAGACTGTTTAACTTAGAAGAAGAGGGAAATATCTATACAAGAATAGGTAACCCTACAACTGACGTCTTAGAAAAGAGAGTTGCAGCATTAGAAGGTGGGGTAGGAGGATTAGCAGTAGCATCAGGATCCGCAGCTATCACTTATGCCCTCTTGACCATTGCCAGATCAGGAGACGAAATTGTTTCTGCAAAGGGAATCTATGGTGGAAGTTATAACTTTTTATCCAATACAATAGAGGACTTTGGGATCAAAACAAGGTTTTTTGAAACATCTGATCTGAAGACTCTAGAGGATGCCATAACTTCGAAAACAAAGGTCATTTTTATAGAAACATTGGAAAATCCAACAGGACAAATAGTTGATTTAGATGCCATATCAAAGATAGCTAAAAAATATAAGTTACCCCTAGTTGTAGATAATACCTTTGGAACACCATATCTAATAAGACCTATTGAACATGGAGCCAATGTTGTAGTTCATTCTGCTACAAAATTTTTAGGTGGTCACGGGACGACAATAGCAGGTGTTATCGTAGACTGTGGAAATTTTAACTGGAAAGATGATAAATTTAAATCATTTAATATTCCTGATCCCGGATATAATAATCTAATATATTCAGATCTAGGAGAACAGGCATTTATACTAAAAGCTAGAGTAAGACTACTCCGAGATACAGGAGCAGCTCTTTCTCCCTTTAGTGCATTTCTGATATTACAAGGGATAGAAACACTATCACTCAGAGTAGAAAGACATGTAGAAAATGCAAAAAAAGTAGCGGAGTATCTAAAATCAAATCCAGAAGTAGATTGGATCACTCATCCAGAGTTTACAACAGATGAACAAAAGAAATTAGCGAGTAAATATTATAAAAAAGGTGTAGGATCTATCTTTACTTTAGGTTTACATGGGGGAAAAGACAGGGCAAAAAGATTTATAGAAAGTTTGGAGATATTTTCTCATCTTGCCAATGTAGCTGATGCTAAATCTTTAATTATTCACCCTGCAAGTACAACTCATGGTCAGTTAAATGATGAACAGTTAAAAGCAGCTGGAATAAAACCAAATATGATCAGAATTTCAATAGGATTGGAAAATATAGGTGACATCATCGCAGACTTAGAAAATGCAATAGCAAATTCCAAATAAACTAAAAATAGTGTGTATATAGCTCTATTTCATTATACAAGGGAGAAATTATGAAGATAAAAGATATATTTAAAAATAAAGATACAGTGATCTCATTTGAGATTTTCCCACCAAACGATAAATTTCCGATAGAAAAAATATATAAAACCATCGATGAACTGGCAGAATTAAAACCGGATTATATAAGTGTAACATATGGAGCAGGGGGAACCACACAGAGCAGAACTGTTGAGATCACAAAAAGGATCAAAAATATAAATAAGATAGAAACCTTAGCTCATTTGACCTGTATAGGAGCTACTGAAGAATCTATAAATACTACTCTAAAGGAGTTAAAAAATAATGGGATCAAAAACATCTTAGCCCTGAGAGGTGATATTCCAAGAGACAAGGTCCATGATTCACGTTTCGGCTATGCTAGTGATCTGGTGAAACACATAAAAAAAGATGATACTTTTTGTGTAGCTGGAGCTTTTTATCCTGAGGTACACTCTGAAAATAATGACCTGTTAGATCTTTTTCATCTAAAAACAAAGGTTGAATCTGGAACTGATTTTTTAGTCTCACAATTATTTTTTGACAATGAAGATTTTTATAAATTTAAAGAAAAAACTCAAAAATTAAACCTAACCGTACCCTTAGTTGCAGGAATATTACCTGTGACAAATTATAACCAGATTGAAAAAGTAAGGGAACTATGCAACGCAAGGATTCCTAGAAAATTCAAGACAATATTGGAAAAATTCAAGGATAATCCAAAGGCATTAGAAGAAGCTGGAATAACCTATGCCACAGAGCAAATCATAGATTTAATAGCTTCTGGAGTAGATGGAGTTCATATCTATACTATGAACAAGGTCGACATAACTAGAAGAATTTTAGAAAATATAAAATACATTCGAAAAGGAATTAGGGAGGTCGAGTAAAATATCTATTCTATGTAATAACAATTTGAGTGGTATAAAAAATTCTAGGGATAACGGTATTATCTTTAAAAATAAAGAAAATTGTGAAGCAGGAGTAAAAATAGGAATTATAAATTTAATGCCCTTTAAAGAGGAGACAGAATCCCAATTTTTTAATATTTTAGGTCGGTATAACCTGATAGTAGAAATCGAATTTTTGTATCCAGATAACCACATTTCAAAAAATACCTCCATAGAATATTTAGAAAAAAACTATATCCCATTGAGTAAATTAAATGAAAAAAATTATCAAGGATTGATTATAACAGGAGCCCCAATAGAAGACCTAGAGTTTGAACAAGTAAGATATTGGAATGAGTTAAAACCTGCATTTGATTTAAATATCCCCAGCATCTATATTTGCTGGGCAAGCCAGGGAGCACTATATCATCACTATAAAATTTTAAAATATCCACTAAAAGAGAAAACCTTTGGAATTTTCAACCATAGAGTTTATAAAAACAAATTAATTCAATCAGAAGAATTTTATGCTCCCCATTCCAGAAATACCTACAATAAAAAAGAAAATATTACAGAAGTAGGACTTACGATAATAGCAGAAAATAAAAGGGTCGGAGTATATATGGTAGCTACAGAAGACTTGAAAAATATCTATATCTCAGGACATGGTGAATATCAAATAGATAGCCTGGATAAAGAATATCAGAGAGATTTAAAAAATATTCCTGAAAATTATTATAAAGACAACGACCCAGATAAAGAGATCTTATTTACCTGGGATAAACACAGGGATATTTTTTATAAAAATTGGTTAAAAATGATAACTGGAGAAATACAATAAGAACGGAGGTAGACGAATATGGATATAAAAGATCTTTTAAAAGAAAAAATAATGGTTTTAGACGGTGCTATGGGAACATCTATACAGAATTATAACTTAACCGAAGAAGATTTCCGGGGAGAGAAATTTAAAGATTCCCCTTCTAAATTAAAGGGAGTTAACGAAATCCTAAACCTAACTAGGCCCGATATTATAAAAAATATATATAACAGTTATATCATAGCTGGAGCAGATATTATAGAAACCAACACCTTTAATGGCAACACTATATCTATGGCCGATTATAACCTGGGAGATTTGGCATACGAAGTATCTTTCGCAGGAACTAAGTTAGCCAAGCTAGTGGCTTTAGATCATTTTGAAAAGACTGGAAAAAAGATATGGATAGCAGGTTCTATAGGTCCTTCAAATAAAAGCATAAGCCTCGATTCATCGGGAATAAGTTTTGATACATTAAAAATGGCCTACAAGAAACAAATTCGAGGAATCCTTCACGGGGGAGGAGATCTCCTCCTTATTGAAACTATCTTTGATGGTTTAAATGCAAAAGCAGCAGTTGTTGGAGCTGAAGAGGTCTTCTCTGAAGAGAGGGTAAGTCTTCCAATTATGATCTCAGCTACAGTAGATAAATTTGGAAGATTATTATCTGGACAGACTATGGAATCCTTGGTTATTTCTTTGGATAGAGATTCTATCCTATCCTTTGGTTTGAACTGTTCCTTTGGGGCTACTAAACTACTACCACTGATTCAAAAATTAGGAAATTTCACTCATAAACCTATCTCTATCTATCCGAATGCCGGATTACCCAATGAAATAGGGGAGTACAGTGAGACTCCAGAAGAAATGGTGAAAATTTTAAATGATCTAATAAGTCATTCAGGAATAAATATCGTGGGAGGATGTTGCGGTACAACTCCTAAACATATAGAGCTGATAGCAGAAGCGATAAAAAATAAAAATCCTAGAATTCTAAGAGAAAAATCCTTAAAGTTTAATATATCGGGAAATGAGGTTTTAAATGAAAAAGGCTTTTTAATCATAGGAGAGAGAAATAATGTAGCAGGATCCAGAAAGTTTGCAAGACTAATAAAAGAAAAAAAATATGATGAAGCTTTAGAAATTTCAAGAACTCAGGTAAATGGAGGGGCCCACATCTTAGATCTCAACCTAGACGATGGATTGATAGACTCCAAAACAGAGATGAAAAAATATATAAAATTGCTCCTATCTTCTGCTGATACTGCTAATATCTCCATTATGATTGACTCCTCTGATTTTAAGATAATAGAGGAAGGATTAAAAAATCTACCATCTAAGGGAATTGTCAATTCACTCAGTCTCAAAGATGGGGAAGATGAATTTATTAGAAAAGCTAAAATAGTAAAAAAATATGGTGCAGCTCTGGTAGTCATGGCCTTTGATGAATATGGGCAGGCAGATACATTCAGAAAAAAGATAGAAATTTCTAAAAGGTCCTATGATTTGTTGTTGGGAATAGGGTTTTCTCCTGCTGATATTATCTTTGATACTAATATTTTAACAATTGGAACGGGAGAAAAAACAGACAGAAATTATGCAAAAGATTATCTAAATTCTATAAAATGGATAAAAGAAAATTTACCCCATGCCAAAACAAGCGGTGGACTCAGCAATGTTTCATTTGCTTTTAGGGGAAACAATCCGTTAAGACACGTAATCCATCAAATATTTTTGAGGTTAGCCAAGAAAAGTGGGCTAGATATGGTTATAATGAATCCTGCAGAAAAGACAATTAAGATAAAAAAATCTCTGGAAGATAAGGTCTATAGCCTAATAATGAATACAGAGGATATCTTAGATTCATTGTTAGATGAACAAATAGAAAAAATAATAACTCCTAAAACAGCAGAGAAAGAATTAGATCCCAAAACCCAAATTATAGACAACCTAATTAATGGAAATAAATTAAATTTAACAGTCCTTATAGATCTGTTATTAAAAGAACATTCTCCTATCTCAATAATCCAAGATATATTGATGGAAGGTATGGAAAGAGTAGGAGAATATTTTAATACTGGAAAATTATTCCTACCCCAGGTAGTTAAGAGTGCTGTGATCATGAAAGAGGCAGTAACTCATTTAACTCCATTAATTAAAGATGAGAAAATTCAGATTGGAAACAGGGGAACTATTGTTATGGCAACTGTAGACGGGGATGTCCATGATATAGGAAAAAACATAGTCAAAACTGTTTTAGAGTGTAATGGATATAATATCATCGATTTGGGAGTAATGGTTTCTATGGATAGGATAATAACTGCAGTAAAAAATGAAAAAATCCATGGAGTTGCCCTCAGTGGACTCATCACACCGTCTCTCTATGAGATGGCAAAGATCGCTAAGAAGATGACAAATGAAGGGATAAGTATTCCTCTTTTCATTGGAGGAGCTGCTACATCTAAACTTCATACTGCAATAAAAATAGAACCGAATTATAGTGGCAAGGTATTCCATCTGACAGATGCTTCCAATACTGTAATAGTACTAGATAAAATTCTGAGAAGAGATACAAAATATAAAAATTCTATATTAAATTCATATGAAACTTTGAGAGAAACCTACAAAAAAAAAGAGGAAGAGAGATCTTATCTGAATTTAGAAGAAGCATTTAAAATGAGGAGAAAAATAACCAATAATGTAATAGACCCATCAAAAACTGGTATCTTTGACATAAAAATTACCCTTGCAGATATAGAAAAGTATATCACCTGGGATATATTTTTACATGATTGGAAAGTAAAAGAAACGCTAAAAGAGGAAGAAATTTTAGGAGACGCTAAAAAATATCTAGAAATATTGAAAGATAAAAAATTAAAAATATCTGCAAGATATGGTATTTTTAATGTCGAGAAAAAACCAATGGATATTTTAAAAATTAATGGTTTAGAACTTCCTATGGTAAGAACCCAGCAATGGAAGACTTCATTGTCATTAGCAGATTTTATAGAAGCTAAAGATTATATTGGAACTTTTGTAGTGTCGATAGATACCGTATCTGGAAAAACAGAGTATGAAGATATAATGTATAAATTACTGGCAAACAGGTTGACAGAAGCGGCTGCAGAATATTTAGAGAAAAAAGTAAGTGAAATAATCCAGGTTAAGATAAGACCAGCAGTAGGTTATCCTATTTTACCTGATCATTCTATGAAAAAAGAAATTTTTGATCTTATGAATGTTTGGGACTTAGGAGTTACTCTTAGTCCAACCTATACTATGACTCCTATCCATAGTGTCTGCGGTTTACTGTTTTTCAGCGAAAATGCTAGCTATTTTAATCTTGGAAAAATTGATGACAACCAGGTAAAATCTATGGCTAAACATCGAGGAGTTGATTTTAATAAAATGAAAGAAAATCTAGGTATTTCTATCTATTAATCAAACCAAAGATTTAAATATAAAAGCAGGGACTCCTAATTAGGAGTCCCTACTTTTTCTATTTTTCTATTCTTACAACTTTTTCCCCCGTTAACTTTAATGAGCTGCATTACAAGGCATAACTATATCTTATTCATACGTACCCTTTACTATAGTTTGTTTATTTTTCATCATATATCGTCCATTCATCAGAACAGAATTTAAATCCAAATTATTATCTAAAATAAGCAGATCTGCAAATCCATTTTTAGATATGATTCCTCTTCCCTTTAAATCAAGAGCTGCTGCTACATTTTCCGTACCAAGAGTTAAAGCTTCTTCAAAAGAAAGAATATCTTTGTTTGTTAAATCTTTGATAGTTTTATAGATAGTGTCACATGCTGCATGACCAATTTTATCTAATTTTCCCATTTTATCATAAGTAGACCAACTTCCTCTTCCATCTGAACTAAGAGTTATATTTTTTAAAGGAACTTCATTTTTTTTCATGATACTAAAAAGCTCAGGAAGAGGCACTATATTAGAATTATTGCATGCAGTAATATCTATGATCCCACCTCTTTTAGCAAAATCCATGGCCTCCTCAAACAATTCCTTATGTCTTCCAACATGAGTGGGTCTAAAATGGGATATAGAAAGGTCTGTTTCATCTAATATTTGATTAATAATAGAAAATCTCTCGGAACTATTCCCCATATGTAATTTAATGTAAGAAGCTTTTCCAGAAAGCATTCCACTTACTCTTATATCACTGACTAATTTTGTAAATTCACCCTTAGTAATATGAGAAGCTCTATGATCTGAAATAGCAAGTTTTACTCCCAAAATTTCTTGGATGAAAGTAATGTCTTTTTTTACACTTCCAGTTATAGTAGGACTCGGATATTCATATCCTCCAGTGAGACAGTAAGCCGTTATCCCTTCTTCTTTAAGAGCTTTAGTTTTCGCAAGTAGGTTTTCTACACTTCTAGTAATGGTATCTGTACCAAGAAGACCAACTACAGTTGTTATTCCACTTTGTATTAATTCACTTAACATAACTTCGGGAACTCTAGTATTAAAACTACCTTCCCCTCCCCCTCCAGTAATGTGAACGTGTTGATCTATGATTCCAGGAATAACAATTTTCCCATTTGCATCTATTATCTCTAGTTCTTTATGAGTAAATTGTATGTTATTTTCTATATCAATAACTCTATCGTTACATATTAGTATATCCTTAATCCCTAAATCTTTAGGAGAATAAACTTTTGCGTTTTTAATTAATTTAAACATCTTTTTCATCTCTCTGAATTCCAAAAGCAACCTTAAATTCCACTTTTTCTTTAGTGCTTAATTTAGTAACTCCTATCCCAGTAATAGCAAGAATCATCGCGACTACAATACCTGCATAATTCAAAACTGCCCATGGGAGGTATTCGAGTGTAGAAACTCCTAACGTCGCTGCCATATATGCCCCTGCAGCAGACCATGGAATTAAAGGAACTAAAACTGTACCTGAATCTTCAAGGGTTCTAGATAGATTTTTTGGATGAAGTCCTCTTTTAACATATGTATTTTTAAATAATTCTCCAGGAATAAGAATTGAAAGATATGAACTACCTGTTACAAATGCCATTATAAAGCAAGAAAAAATAGTTGATAAGATAATACCACTATCTGAACGAACTCTTTTTAAAATAGAGTTTAACACTGTATCTAGCATCCCTGTAACACTCATTATACCTGCAAATCCCATGGCACAGAAAATAAGAACAGTAGTGCCTGTAACAGAAACTACTCCTCCTCTGTCAATAAGTCGTGTAACTTCCCAGATGATCTTAGTTTCGGTACCGGTCATACCAACATTAAACCCTTTAACAAGAGAAGCTAAACCATCTTTAAGAGCAAACCCTTGTACAACAACACCTAAAATTATAGAAATAAAACTTGCACTTAACATCGTCGGAACAGCAGGCCATTTTTTTACAGAACCAAAGATAATTATAAATACTGGTAGCAATAACAATAGATTCCAACTATACATTGAATCTAATTGAGAAAGCATCGTATCTACAGTCTCAGGATTAGTAGTTTGACCACTAGAATTAAATCCTACAATTAAATATACTATAATAGAAATAATCGCTGCAGGGAGTGTAGTATAAAGCATATGTTTGATATGTTCATATAACTCACTTCCCGCAGCGATAGGAGCAAGATTAGTAGTATCTGAAAGTGGAGATAGTTTATCACCAAAATAAGCTCCAGCAACGATAGCTCCGGCGGTAGCAGGTAAAGAAATACCTAATCCACCAGCAATTCCCATAATAGCTACTCCTATAGTTCCAGCAGCTCCCCAAGATGTCCCGGTAACTGTAGAGACAAGAGCAGTAATCATAAATGCAGACACAAGTAAAAATTTAGGATTAATAATTTGTACACCATTATAAATTATGGTGGTCGTGTTTGTCAAACAGTTTATGAAAAAACTTAAGCAATTTTTTGAGTACCAAAATATACCTTAGCAGGTGTTTCATAATCTAAAGAACTATGTCCTCTATCGTTATTATAAAAATTAATATATCTTTTTAT
>NZ_JBAHZY010000128.1:0-14582 GCF_037132775.1 Psychrilyobacter sp. | reverse complement strand
ATAATACTTTTGAGATTGCTGCTGTCGTTGTTGTCTTTCCATGGTCTACATGACCTATTGTTCCAATATTTACATGTGGTTTACTTCTGTCAAATTGCTCTTTTGCCATTGTTAAAGCCTCCTAAAAATTTTAATTTATTTCTTCAAATTACCCTGAAACGTCCAGAATTTCTAGGCGTTCAGCTGTTATAGTCATTAATAATAATATTAATTCAAGTGTATCTCTCTATTTTATAGAAAAAGAAATATTAGTTTCTTTCTTCTACGATTACTTTTTGAACGGCTGCAGGAACTGCTAAGTATTTCTTGAATTCCATTGCATAGTTGGCTCTTCCTTGAGACTTAGATCTTAAGTCAGTTGAATAACCAAACATTTCTGATAATGGTGCTTCAGCCTCTATGATTCGAGCTCCAGCTCTTTCAGTCATTCCAAGAACAACTCCTCTTCTAGAAGAAATGTCACCAATTAAGTCTCCCATGTACTCTTCAGGAGTAGTGATTTCTATTTTGAAGATAGGCTCAAGTATAACTGGATTACACTCTCTAGCTGCCTTTTTCATTGCCATTGATCCTGCAATTTTAAATGCCATCTCGTTCGAGTCAACATCATGGTAAGATCCATCATATAATACAACTCTAACATCTTCCATTGCATATCCAGCGATAATTCCACCTTCAAGTGCTTCTTTACAACCTTTTTCAACTGCTGGGATATATTCTCTAGGAACTGATCCACCAGAAGTTTTGTTTTCAAATACAAATCCTTCACCTGGGTTAGGATACACTCTGATCTTAACGTGTCCGTATTGTCCTCTTCCACCTGATTGCTTAGCATATTTCATCTCAGTATCAGTTTCAGTTGTGATAGTTTCTCTGTAAGCAACTTGTGGTTTACCTACGTTTGATTCTACATTAAATTCTCTCTTCATTCTCTCAACCAGGATATCTAAGTGAAGTTCACCCATTCCAGAGATGATAGTTTGTCCTGTTTCTTCGTCTGTTTTAACTCGGAAAGTAGGATCTTCTTCAGCAAGTTTACCTAAAGCAACACCCATTCTTTCTTGGTCAGCCTTTGTTTTTGGCTCAACAGCAACGGAGATAACTGGTTCAGGGAATGTCATTCTTTCTAAGACAATAGGATTAGATATGTCGCACAAAGTATCTCCAGTTGTCGTATCTTTAAGACCGATAGCTGCAGCGATATCTCCACTATAAACCATATCTATTTCTTCTCTTTTGTTTGCATGCATTTGTAAGATTCTTCCGATTCTTTCTTTTTTACCTTTTACAGAGTTCAATACATATGAACCTTTAGCTAAACATCCAGAATATACTCTGAAGAAAGATAATCTTCCTACGAATGGGTCAGTCATTATTTTAAATGCTAACGCAGAAAATGGCTGGTCATCTCCAGGTAATCTTTCCATTTCAATACTTTCATCTTTCATGTTTGTACCTTTGACTGCACCGATATCTACTGGTGAAGGCATGATGTCAACGATTAAGTCTAATAATGGCTGAACTCCTTTATTTTTGAATGCAGTACCACACGTTACAGGAACGATTAGGTTTGCAATAGTTGCTGTTCTTAATCCAGCTGTCAATTCAGCAGCTGTGATATCATCACCGGCAAAGAATTTTTCCATTAATACGTCATCTGTCTCTACGATAGATTCAATCATGAATTCTCTTGCAACTTTTGCTTCTTCTAATAAAGATTCTCTGATATCTACTATTTCCATATCTTGACCATCTACAGTATCTAAAGGCCATCTATGTTCTTTCATCGTAATTAAGTTAATGATTCCTTCAAATTCATCCTCTGCACCAATCGGTAATTGTACAGGAACTGGATTAGATCCTAACTTTTCTCTGATGTCACTTACACACATCTTGAAATCAGCACCTACTCTGTCCATCTTATTAAAGAAAGCCATTCTAGGTACATTATACTTGTCAGCTTGTCTCCAAACCGTTTCAGATTGTGGTTGTACTCCATCAACTGCAGAGAAAACTGCAACTGTACCGTCTAATACTCTCAATGATCTTTCTACTTCTACAGTGAAATCCACATGTCCAGGTGTATCGATGATGTTTATTCTATGTTCTCTCCAGAAACAAGTTGTTGCTGCTGAAGTGATTGTGATTCCTCTTTCTTGCTCTTGCTCCATCCAGTCCATTGTAGCTGCACCATCATGTACCTCTCCAATTGAATGAGTTACACCAGTAAAAAGTAAGATTCTTTCCGTAGTAGTAGTCTTACCGGCGTCGATATGAGCCATAATTCCTATGTTTCTAGTTTTATCTAAAGAAACTTTTCTAGCCATTAGGTATTCCTCCTCGAACTTTATATATATATATATATGAAAAACTAAGTTAAAATTAACTTAGTTTTTACCACTTGTAATGTGCGAAAGCTCTGTTTGCTTCTGCCATCTTATAAGTGTCTTCTTTTTTCTTGATAGTTGCACCTTCGCTGTTAGCCGCTGCGATTAATTCGTTAGCTAATCTTTCAACCATAGTGTACTCTTTTCTAGCTCTTGTGTGAGCTGTTAACCATCTTAAAGCTAATGCTTGTTGTCTAACTGGTCTAACTTCTACCGGTACTTGATAAGTAGCTCCACCAATTCTTCTTGATTTAACTTCTAATGCAGGTTTGATGTTCTCGATAGCTTTCTTGAAAGTTTCGTATCCCTCTTCACCTGATTTTTCCTTTATTAAATCCATAGCTCCATAAAAAATAGACTCTGCTAAAGATTTTTTCCCATCTAACATGATAGAATTTATAAATTTAGTTACAATTTTATCTCCATATCTTGAATCAGCTAAAACGTCTCTTTTAACTGCTGCTCTTCTTCTTGACATATTATTTTGCACCTCCTAATAGTTTAAATTATTATCCTTTTTTCACTCCGTATTTAGATCTTGATTGCTTTCTATCTGCTACTCCTGCAGTATCTAAAGCTCCCCTGATTACTTTATATCTTACACCTGGTAAGTCTTTTGTTCTTCCACCTTTTAAAAGAACGATTGAATGTTCTTGTAAGTTATGTCCGATTCCTGGAATATAAGCAGTAACTTCGATTCCGTTAGTTAATCTTACTCTGGCAACCTTTCTTAAAGCTGAGTTTGGTTTCTTTGGTGTAGAAGTATAAACTCTTATACAAACTCCTCTTTTTTGTGGGTTTCCTTTTAATGCTGGTGATGTTTTAGAAGACTCTAAAGTCTTTCTTCCTTTTCTTATTAATTGGTTAATAGTAGGCATCTTTACCCTCCTTTTCTTTTTTTTCTCATTATCTAAATAATTTGAGAATTAATTTATTTCACAACTAGATTAGTATATCAGAATTTCAAAATTACGTCAATACTTTTTCGATATAATTCTAATAAAAACAAGGCTAGAATTGCGAACCACCAGGTAGTGTGGTCTTTATTAAATAAGGGCTGGAATATTTACCCCAGCCCTTAAAAAATATTTTTAAAAAATTCAAAAATTTCGTCCCTAAATCCCCAACTGAGAAATATTGTCATCTTGTTTAGGGCCAAAAGTGTTCCCATTATAATGAGAATTACTCCACTCAATTTTTCTGAAAATAAAAAGTTCTTCTTTATAAAATCCAATTTATTACTTCTATCTATAAATAATGCAAAAATCAGAAATGGTAGTCCCAGTCCAAAAGTATATATCCATATATACAGCATCCCTATCCATACGGTGTCGGCACTTGTTAGATATGACATCACTGTAAATAGAACCGGTCCCATACAGGGTGTCCATCCAAATCCGAAGGCAAACCCGAAGAGATAAGATGTTCCTATATTTTTTCGTACAAAACTAAAATTTATTCTTTTTTCAGAGTACATCTTAGTTATTTTAAAAACTCCTATCATATGCAGACCCATTATTATTATAATTCCACCAAAAACCATATTTAATATATTGTTCCCAATAAGTCTACTGGCAAGATTTGTAAAATTAAAAAGTAATATCTGCAGGGCTGAAAAAGCTGTTCCAAATCCAAGTATAAAAATAGTGTGTGAAGGATAACTTTAAATTTTTGCTTACCTCCATGTTTCTCTTTCAGTACTATTCCACTTATATATGAAAGGTAACTAGGTCCAAGGGAATTATACAGGGAGCCAAAAAAGTTGCCATCCCAGCAAGAAAAACTATCAATATATTTATCTCCATATCTACCCTCTCTCACCTACTAGCAGTTCTTCCAAATCCTCTATCTTTAGCTGACTCCAATCTAAAGATCCATGGATCCTTTCCAAAATTATCCCGTTTTTATCTATTATATAGGTAGTAGGTACCACCCTTATTAAAAATTTTCTAGATAAAGTTTGTCCCTTGTCAAAATAGTGGGGGAAATCCACGGGATTATCTATAAAAAATTTATTTACCGATTCCCCGTCGTTGTCCACCATTATGGATACTACATTCACCTTGTCTTTATTTGCATTATAGAATTTATTTAACAGAGGTTTTTCCACCTTACAAGGGGGACACCAGTTAGCACCAAAATTATATATAGTAATCTTACCTAAATATTTTTCCGAAGTCCCTACTTCTTCACTTTTAGTATTATACAATTTCATAATAGGAAACTTATCTCCCGCTTCCAATCCTTCTTTTGTACCAAAAGATAGAACACTGACTAATAACAATAATATCAATATTAATTTCTTCATTGATTCTCCCCCTTTTTTGTCACGAATTACACGGATTATCTCAAATGAATTTAAAGTATTCAACGCAGAATTTACTAAGCTATAAAGAGTTTTGTTATTCATATCCTTAGCATCATGGCGGCAAAAAATCTTAGAATTCTTTTAGGGTTTCTAACTCCTCATTGATCTCTTCCCATTCATCCATCTTTACCATGATTTCTTCATCCATCTGATCCAATTCTATCTGTAAATCCATTAATCTATCTATCTCATTTTTTATTCCGGCTTCGTTATGTAATCCCTCGATTTTAACTCTCTTTTCCTCTAGTTTTTCAATTTCTTTTTCCACTACTGCAAATTTCTTCTCCAGATTAGATGTCCTGTTTTTCCTTCTTTTTTGTTCTTCATAGTCTGTGTTAACTTCCTTCTCTCTTTTAGGCTCGGTAGATTTTTTCATGTATTCCTCATAGTTTCCATCAAATACATTACTCCCTGTAGGAGTTATCTCATATATCTTATTTACCACACTTTCTAAGAAATGTCTGTCATGGGATACAACTATCAGAGTCCCATCGTAATCTTCCAATGATTCTTCCAAAATTTCCCTTGCATAGATATCCAAATGATTTGTAGGCTCGTCCATTATTAGAAAATTAGGTTTGTTCAAGATTAATTTCATCAAAGCAATCCTCGATTTTTCCCCACCACTGAGGTCGTTTATACTTTTAAAAATTTCGTCTTCTGAGAATAAAAAACCACCTGCAAGTGTTCTTGCCTCCTCTTCCGACAACGGATAGTTATACATGAGTTCCTCTAAGATATTTTGCTTCCCCTCTAAACCTGTATGATTTTGATCATAGTATCCGATATCTAATTTTTCTCCTAATTCTACTTTTCCAGAAGTTTGCTTTTCTAGATGATTTATTATCCTAAGTATAGTCGATTTACCTACTCCATTGGGTCCCATTATTCCTATCTTATCTCCGCGATATATATCTAGATTTATATTTCTAAAGATCTCTTTTTCTCCAAAAGCCTTAGATAAATTAGTTATTCTCACTACCTTATCAGTAGAAACTCTTTCTACTTCAAACTTTAATTTTATCTTTCTCATTTTTACAATAGGATCTCCCATCTTCTCCATACGATCTAGGAGTTTTCTTCTACCCAATGCCTGTTTAGTTTTTATTCCACCCATATATTTGGTGATATAATCTTCCATTTTTTTTATCTTATCTTGCTCTTTTTCAAACCTTTTTACAGCTCCTGTTAGATACGCCTCTTTTTGAATTGTATATTCAGTAAAGTTTCCCTTATATAAGTTTATAGTTTTACTCTCAATTTCAAATACCCTGTTGATTACATTATCCAAAAAATACCTGTCATGAGAAATCAAAATAAAAGCTTTATTATAAGAATTTAAGTATCTCTCTAACCATTCAATTGCGCTTAAATCCAAATGATTTGTAGGTTCGTCTAATATCAATAATTCCGGTTCATCTAATAATATTTTCCCCAAAGCTACCCTTGATTGCTGACCTCCACTAAGATCATCAACTTTTTGTTTCCATAGATGTTCAGGGAAATTTAGACCATTCAAAATCTGTTTCACCTTATATTCTACTACATAACCCTCTTCTTGTTCATACCTTGTATTTAGTTTTGCTAGCTCTTCCATGATACTATCAAAATTTTCCATATCGGTGGCTAACCTTTCATTTAATAATTGGATTTTTTTGTAGTCCTCTTTTAGATATGAATACACACTCATTAACTCATCAAATACTGTGCTTTCTAAATCTAAATCAAAATTTTGAGACAGATAACCAATCCTTAAATTCCCCTTTTTTCCTATCTTTCCCATTTGTTTAGTTTCAAAACTCTCATCATGGGTCTCTATTCCCATAAGGATCTTTATCAGTGTGGTTTTCCCAGCTCCATTAGCTCCTACCAATCCTATCTTATCCTTTTCATCTATTGCAAAGTTTATCTTTTTTAATAAAGCTTCCCCTGTAAACTGTTTCCATAAATCTGTAACACTAAGTATCATAATTCTCTTTCTCCCTTACCCTTTTTAAGTATTTATATTTTTATCCCATTATATCATATAAAATTTAGGTTTTTATTATTTTTACGCCTATGTTATAATTTCTTTATAAACTAAATAAAGAATGGGAGATAATTATGAATATAAGAGATTTTATTGATAGAGAGGTTACATATGAAGAAGCTATGGAACTCACTAATATCCGTGGTAGCAAGATGATGGAATTATTTGCTGTAGCCAACGAAATAAGGGAAAATATTGTGGAAATAAGATTCATACCTGTACTATATCCAATGCAAAATCAGAAAGGTGTGAGGAAGACTGTAAATTTTGTGCTCAGTCAGCTCACTATAATACTGATATTACTAGTTACGAACTAAAAGACAAAGAAACTCTTTTAGATGAATATACTAGAGCCGAGGATTTAGGAAGTTCGAAATTTGGATTAGTTACCTCTGGTAGGAGTATCAATAAAGATACAAAGGAATATAGTAATATAAAAGAATTTTTAAAAGCAGCTAAAGCTTATGATAAAGATGTAGAACTATGTTGTTCTATAGGGTTGTTATCCAAGGAGGAACTATGAGAATTAAAGGAAGCTGGGATCACTAGATTCCACAGTAACCTGCAAACATCTATTAAGTCATATAATAAAATAGTAGCTACAACCCACAGTATAGAACAGCGATTAAAAACCATAAAATCTGCTAAAGAGATAGGCTTAGACGTATGTAGTGGGGGAATAATCGGTATGGGAGAATCTTGGGAAGACAGAATCGATATGGCATATACCCTAAAAGAATTAGGAGTAGATGGAATTCCTGTTAATATCTTAAACCCTATTCCTGGAACTCCTCATGGAGATCGTAAACATCTGGCTATGGACGAGATCTTAAAAACTATCGCTATCTATAGGATAATATTTAGAGATAAAGTCATCAAAATAGGTGCAGGTAGGGAAGGTATTTTAAAAGACTTTATGGGAATGGCATTTATGTCTGGTGCTAACGGAATGTTAGTAGGAGGATATCTTACTATGAGAGGTAGGAGTGCCCAAGAAGATTTTAAGTTTATTGAAAATATAAAAAAAATGTGGAAATAATAAAAATGGAAATTCGTAAATTACGAATTTCCATTTTTTTACTTCATCATGTTTAATCTAAAAATATGTACTTATTACATTTAAACCAACTCATAACTTTTTTATTTTCTTTACATTTATTAAAACTATAGTAATAGCTTTATTAGTTATTTAAAAAAAGGCTGTACAATATTAACGTTTTATTTTTTAGGAGAAAATGATATGAGAAAAGCATTATTAGGATTAACTTTATTAACAACTGGTCTGGTTGCCAGTGCAGAACATTATTTTCAAGATGTAAATAAAAATGATAACTTATTTTTTAATTTTAAGATTATGCACGGACAAGGTCAAAAAAATCCATTTAATAACCAGGATGATACTTATTTAGAGGTAGAATTTGGTGGAAGAAAAGGAATTCTGGATCTGTATGGTTATATAGATTTAAAAAACTTTACTGGTTCTACAGATAACGATTCTTATGGTGGAGATAACTTCTTTGCAGAGATCAAACCTAGATTCTCAATCGACGGAATGACAGGAAAAGACCTATCAATCAGACCATTCAAAGAATGGTATATCTCTACTTGGATCAAAGCAGGAGATAGCGGTAAATTCGGTGGATTATGGCATAATGGTATTGGTCTAGGTACTGATGTAGAAGTTCCTTGGTTTGGAACTACTGGATTAAGCTTATTATCTACATATAAGAGAGAAGATTTTGGTTCTAATGGAGAAGGTAAATGGGACGGATACTCACTTCAAGGGAACTGGTTTAAGCCATTACACTTCTTTGAAAACGGATCATTCGTATCTTACCAAGGATATGTAACATATGATTTCGGTACCGATGAAGTTGACGAAGATCCTGGAAGAACTAAAGATTCATTACAATGGTACAATGGAATCTACTGGCACAACTCTGACTGGGCAATCGGTTATGGGTTAAAAGTATATAACAACATGGCTAATTTTGACGATGGTTATGAAAATGCTTTTGGACAAAATCAAGGCGCTAGTGGTGTCAGACACTACTTCGATATCGGGTATAAATTCTAAATATAACTAATTGATCTACATAGATATAGCAGAAAGGGTGATTCGTTGAATCACCCTTTCTTTAGTTTTTATCTGAATATCAGGTCCATTACTTTCATTTGGATTAGATAGACCATATATTTCATCTTGTCTGTTATTCCATACCTGTCTCCACCAATTTCAATGGGATTTTCTTTTATGAGCTCACCAGATCTTGCCTTTCTCAACAACTCAAACTCTTCTCTATCTGCTTTATAGATATTTTCCTGTTCTGTAGTCAATATCAATTTTTTCTCCATCTCCTGTAAAGGCTATTGCCTCATATTGATTAACCCTAAAATTCCATTTTAACGGGTGATAATACACTTCCCCATCCAAAAAATTAGTATTTTTTTTATTCCTTTTAAACATATAGATACCTTTATAGCTATTGAAAACCATGGTCATCTCATCCCATGATATCTCTGCACCAGTGACTGCATCCATATAGTTCGAAGCTCTAGATCCACCTAAAAATTTAAATTCACCTATATAGTCTAGAATATTAACTCTTCTTGTATCGATGTTTTTCTCCATCAAACGGCAAATCATAGTTTTCCATACTCTTTATTTAAAATATAGATACTCTTATCAGCATAAAATACAGCTTCATTGTTTAGTTCTTCCCCACCAAAGAATCTAAATGTTATCTTATCTATACCATTTTTTTCTACTTTTTTCTGCCCTAACTTAGGTTCTTTAAATCTATATAAAACAAAAATTTCATGAATAAGGTTATCCCCAGTAACTGCCACAATTAAGTTTCCATTTTTATCCTTGGCAATATCACCCCAATCTAGATTGGTTACACCGTCCAAAAATACTTTGTGATGTTCCCTTCCATTAGTAGGTTTTATTTAAAAAAACTCAAATGCTAAACTTGTACAAAGGTTGTTTAATAAAAAAGAACGTAATGTTACAGACAGGTAAAATTCTATGTTTAAAAAATAAATCACCAGTATTATCTCCCTTACGTCTATAATTTCTTAGATAATAAAAAAGCGATAAGATTGTGACCTTATCGCTTAATTTCAGTTAATTATAAAACTTCAATGTTTGAAGCTTGAGGACCTTTTGCACCTTCAGTTACTTCGAAAGTTACTTCTTCGCCTTCTTTTAAAGTTTTGAATCCTTCTTTGTTGATTTGAGAGAAATGTGCGAAATAATCATTTCCATCTTCACCTTGAATAAATCCAAATCCTTTTTCTTCGTTGAACCATTTAACTGTACCTTTTAACATGTTGTACCTCCGTGTATTTTTTTCAGATAGAATCCTAGAATCCATTAAATACAAACACACTTTGGTGTTATTAATGAAAGTTCTGCTTTAAGCCATCTGTTTCTTCAATTAAGTATATTCTATTTATAATCTTTTGTCAACACTCTCTATGTCAATATTTTCCTATGTTTTTCAACTTATTTTTTTTAGAAATCATCTTATTTTTTTTGTATAAATTAAGTGCTCAATACCATTACAATTTTTCTTTTCGCTGAATAAAAACCCAAAATTAAGAAACATATTTTTAGAGATATCATTCTCTTCCAAAATATACGCTAAAATTAATTTTATACCAGATTTTTCAAATTTTAACTCCTTGATAGATCTCTCTATAAAGGCTCCTCCTAAACCTTTCCCTCTATTTTCTTTATCTAAATATATACTGATCATAGATATCTCGCCATCTATTTCATACCTTATTTGACCTACAATCTTTCCCTTTAGGTTTTTAATTACATAGATAAGATAATAGGGTGATTCCAACCAAAATCCATACCATTTCTTATGCTTTTCCCACTCCGATTTCTCTGAATTAGGAGAATATTTTTTTACAAATTTCCTGTGGAGTAGATTATATATTCCGACAATATCGTCTTTTTCTGCCTTACTTATTATATAATTCACTTCCAAAATAATCTCTCCCTTAAATTTTATTATCCTAATTATACCATACTTATTTTTACTAACAAAGAAAGGCTTATTCTATTGGAATTAGATTTTCTATTATTTTATACTATAACCTGTGAACTAAATACTAGAAAAATTTTAAATATATCACAGATTTTTAAAAACCTAAACCTTCACAACTAAGATCCCAAAGGAAAACTAGGAAGCTTTCTAAAAAATCATTTTTTCTTGGTTTTAACCTAAAACTAATATCTGCGATTATTAGAGCCTCTTCCGTATATGTCTCTAAACATCAGCTTCCTATTGCCTTTTTGTCTCCATTAGTGTCATTCATAACTAGTTTTAATTTATTTCTCTGGGGAATTCTTTTTTCTCAGTGTCCAAATTTATTTATTCCATGGATTAAAAAATTTATTTATTCCACTGATTGATATCTTGGGATTTTAAAAAGATGACTCCTATAGAATACAAAAATCATCTTTTAGCTACCAAAATTTAAATAAGCCTTTTTTCAAAATATACTTGACAAAGGTTACAATTTATTTTTTCTACTCCCTTTTTCTAACTGTATTTTTTCCTTACTCGAGATCTCTATTGAATCTCCAATAATCTTATAAGACTTTTTCTCTATAAAATCCACCAACTTTTTATACATTTTTTACTATATGTTTTTTTATTTATTTTATTATAATTAATTCTTTAGTTGTATTATTCAAGATCTCATATCCATCTTTTTTTACCACTACATCATCTTCTATCCTTACTCCTCCAAATCCATCTATATAAATTCCAGGCTCAATAGTAATAACCATATTTTCTTCTAGAATAAAATCTTCAGCCTTTCTAGATACATTTGGTAGTTCATGAATTTCTAAGCCTATCCCATGTCCTAATCCATGCCCAAAGTTTTCACCATATCCTTTTGATGTTATATGATCTCTCGCAATCTTATCTAATTCTCTAGTGCTCATTCCTACTTTCACTTCATCTATTGCTTTTAACTGGGCTTCTAAAACTGTGTTATATATCTCCAAATGTTTCTCGCTAGGCTGATCTCCAAAATAAACTGTTCTTGTCATATCAGAAGCATATCCCTTATAAAAACATCCAAAATCAAATTTTATAAACCCATTTCTGTCTATTTTTTTCTTGCTAGCTACCCCGTGTGGCATTGCTGATCTGTAATTAGAAGCAATTATTGTATCAAATGATGGTCCCTCTGCTCCTAATTTTTTCATCTCATATTCCAACTCGGTTTTTATATCATTTTCTACTGCTCCTTCTTTTATTAAAGGAAGTATCTTTGCAAAAGCTTTATCAGCTATGTCTGCGGCTTTTCTAATATTTTTGATCTCTGCCTCTGTTTTTACCATTCTAATTCTAGTAAAGCTATCACCTAATGGTACAAATTCTAATCCTTCGAACTTTTCTATATAGCCATTGTATTCAGCTAAACTTACATTTTGATCTTCTATCCCCAACCTCTTTATATTTTCTTCCTTTAAAATTTCATTGATCTTGTTTGTAGCCGGTCTTTCAATTACAACCACTTCAAATCCAGTAGGAGCTACTTCATCATTGGCTTGAGCTACGTATCTAAAATCAACAAGAAAATATTTTCCTTTTTTAGTTGAGAGAGCTATCCCTGTTGACCCTGTAAACCCTGTAAAATACCTCAAATTTACTAGATCTGTTATTAATATCCCGTCTATTTTTTTTTCTTCCATAAGTTTTTTTAACTTCATTGTTCCCTCCTGTTTATTCTATTCTCGTTTATAATATTACATCATTATGAGATTTATAGCAATATGAAAAAAGAGGAGTTTCGATTATTATGTGCCTCAGCATTCCTTTCCCTAAGATGTTCGATTAAAATTGACAATTTAGGAAACAAAAGAAATCCAATAAAATTTTGGATTTCTTTTTGTCTTAATTTAATGTGAAAAAACTATTTCCTCAATGAAGCAAATATGTTTTCTATCGCCAATGCACCTGGATCTTTTATACCATTTAAATTTTCTTCATTAACATATGAAGACCGTCCTGCTCTTGCTTTTAACATTTTCGATGTTGAATCAGCTCCAATCTTAGCCTCTTCTATAGCTTTATTTATTCCATATTTTTCTAATGTTAGCAATGCAGGTTCTAAAGCATCAATCATTGTGCAGTCTCCTATATTAGCTCCGCCAAAAAATTTCATTTGTTCTAACCCTTTAAGCAATGACTTATAGAGATCTTTTGTAGCATCATATTCGACTCCTGAAGCAGTAAAGAATATAGATAATAATACACCACTAGATCCTCCCATAACAACAGCCAATTTTTCTCCTATTACTTGAAATAATACTCCTAAATCATCTAAGGGAAAATTATTTTTTCTAGAATGATTTAAAATTTCACTTGCTCCACTTTTAAATGTAGATCCAGTATCTCCATCTCCGACCAAACTATCTAATCTATTGAGTTCTGTTTCAGAATTAATTATAGCGTGACATATCACTTCTACAATTTCTTTTACATTTTTATTTGTAGTAGCTGTATATTCTATATTTGTTGTGAACGTTTGTAATGGTTCAGCTTTTATTAATCTTTTAGGTGTGATTCCTGTCCATGATTCTACTTCCACCTCACTTTGTAATGCTATTAATATATCCTCAGTCAATTGTATTGAGGATATAGAAAAACCTTTCATATCCATAGATGTCATATAAGCACTAGGTCCTATAAAATAATCACATGAATTAAAGAATTTTTCTTTAAAGATATCATTTGTAATTAAATTCATCTCTAGAGGTGATATTCCACCTAAATTATTGATTAGTATTGCATACTTTTCATCTTTAGAATTATGTTCTTCTAATTTTCCCATAAGCTCTCTACTCAATTCTTGGGCTTGTATATATTTTAGTAAGTTTATTCCTGGTTCACCATGAATACCTAAACCTAATTCAGCTTCTCCCTCTTTGATTCTATCTGTATAATTTACTCCTGGAATTCTGCAGTTAGTTATAGCTACACCTATTGTTGCGATTCTTTTGTTACATTCTTCAGCCATTTTTTTAACTTTTTCTAATGAAGCTCCTTGTTCTGCATAATATCCCGCTACTTTATGAATGAAAAGAGTACCTGCTAGCCCACGAGGTTGATCTGCATTTTCTATTGCAATATCTTCCTTTACGATTACTACTTCTACCGGTATTCCCATTTTTTTAGCTCTTTCTGCGGCTAAACCAAAGTTTAAACGATCTCCAGTATAATTTTTTACTATGAGTAAACAACCTACTTTTCCAGAGACAGATAATATTGCATTTAATACTGCATCTATACTAGGAGAAGCAAATATATCTCCACAAACAGCAGCGGTTAGCATTCCTTTTCCTACAAAACCTGCATGTGCTGGTTCATGACCTGACCCTCCCCCAGAAATAATAGATACTTTATTTTTATCTATATTTTTTCTTGAGATTACTCTTATATTTTCCCCGAGATTTAATTTAGTTAAATTATTATATTTGTTAGTTGCTAATAAACCATTAATTGCATCATCTACTATAGTTTCTTTTTCATTAAAAAATATTTTGTTCATAAATTATATTACTCCTTTTTTTAAAAAGGTAGAGTCCTTAAACTCTATCTTTTTTTTATTTTTTTAGTCGTTTTCCCAGTTTTGCGATCTAGTTACAGCTTTTTTCCACCCTTTATACATTGTTACTCTTTTTTCTTCTTCTAATTTAGGCTCATACAATCTATCTAAGTTCCATCTTTCTGTTATTTCATCTTTATCGTTCCAGAATCCA
>NZ_JBAHZY010000077.1:0-14321 GCF_037132775.1 Psychrilyobacter sp. | reverse complement strand
ACATTCCGAACCCAGAAGTTAAGTCCGTAAACGCTGAAAGTACTTAGGGGGCAGCCCCTTGGGAGGATAGGAACTTGCCAAGTCTTTTTTATTTTTTGAAGAAATTCAAAAAATTAAAGGAGTCATCAATTAATTTTGATGGCTTTTTTCTTGCTTAAAATATAGAATAATGAAATTTTATGGGGAAAAAATCTATTTTTTAAAAAAATCTGTTATAAAGTGCAAAAATTTTATATAATATAAGGGGTGAAAATTATAATGGGAGGATTGTTGTGAATAAGTGTATTTTTTTAGATAGAGATGGAAATATAAATGTTGAAAAAGATTATCTTCATAAAATAGAAGAATTTGAATTTATAGATGGAGCAAAGGAAGCAATAAAAATATTCAATGATTTAGGTTACTTAGTTGTAGTAGTAACCAATCAATCTGGAGTAGCCAGGGGTTATTATGATGAAAATAGTGTGAAAGCTTTGCATGATTATCTCCAAAAGGAAGTCGAGAAAATAGGAGGACACATAGATGGATTTTATTATTGCCCTCACCACCCTGAAAATGGTATAGGTAGATATAAATTAGATTGTAATTGTAGAAAACCTGAACCTGGGATGTTTTTAGATGCACAAAAAGATTTAAATATAGAATTTTCGTCTTCAATCATGATAGGAGATAAGATTAGTGATGTAAAAGCTGGAAAAATTTTAGGAATGAGATCAATCCTGGTAAAAACAGGCCATGGATTAGAAGAGAAAAAGAAATTAAAAAACTCTTGTGAAATCAACGAAACACTATATGAATTTGCAAAACAACTGGAGAGAGAGTCAAAAACTTAGCAGAAGAATAATTGAGTTAAGAGGTAAAAATTGTTATAATAAGGAGAGATATATAAGATGCACAAATTATTTTTTTTAAATGAGATGTTTCCAAATCAAAAACATCTGAAAGATATTAAAGTAGGAGAAATCCATATAGATAGTAGGAAGGTAAAAAAAAATGATGTTTTTATCGGAATAAGATCTGGAAATGAATATATTCAAGATGTATTGGAAAGAGGTGCTTGTTTGGTGTTTTATGATGATATAAATATCAAAATAGAGGATGAAAGAGCTGTTTATGTAGAAGATAGTGTCTTATTTTTACAAGAGCTGGCTAAAAAATACAGGGAAAATTTGGATGTGACAGTTATAGGGATCACCGGGAGTGAAGGGAAGACCTCTACAAAGGACATCCTCCATTCTATTCTATCGCAGAAGTATAAGGGTAAGAAGACAAAGGGTAACTACAATAATCATATAGGTTTGCCACTGACCCTCCTACAACTAGAAGAAAATGATGAATTTATTGTCTTGGAGATGGGGATGAGTAATCTAGGAGAAATCAGGCTGTTAGGAGAGATAGCTAGGCCAGATTATGCTATAGTGACTAATATAGGAGACTCTCATTTAGAATTTTTAGAAAACAGAGACAATGTTTTTAAAGCGAAAATAGAAATTTTTGAGTTTGTAAAACCTGAATTTAGAGTAGTTTATGGAGATGATCCTTATTTTAAAGGTGTAGAAGCCATAAGAGTGGGTAAGGATAGAAACAATGATTATATTATAAGTGGTTTTCATCAAGATAAAAGAGGCGGGGAATTTAAATTCTCTTTTTTAAAGGAAGAAATGAAGGTACAGACCAACTTGTACGGGGAGTATAACTCTATAAATATAGCTTTAGCCATGACTGTAGCTTTAAAGGTGGGGGTGTCTAAGGAGGAAATTTTAGATGCATGTAAAAATCTAAAAATCACAGGCATGAGATTTGAAAGGGTTGAAAAAGATGGAAAAATCTTTATAAATGATGCTTACAATGCTAGCCCAGTAGCCATGAAATTATCTTTAGAAACCTTTGATGAAATTTTTAAAGATGATTATAAGGTAGCCATATTGGGTGATATGCTAGAATTAGGAAAACAAAGTGAAAAACTTCATGAAGGTCTTTCTGAAACTATAAAAAATTTAAATTTAGATGAGGTATATTTAGTAGGAAAAGAGATGAAAAACTTGCATATGAAACTGGATCATAAAAATTGTTTTTATTTTGAAACTGTAGAAGAAATTAGAGATAAGGTAAAAGAGGTAAAAGATGGAGCTGTAATATTTTTAAAGGCTTCAAAAGGTATTTGTTTGAATAAAATTTTAGATTAGGAGATTGATGGATGTTATATTATTTGGCAGAAAATTATGAAAAATTAACGTATTTAAAATCAATTTATTTGAGAGGTTTTTTGGGATTTGCTGTATCACTTATGATTGTCATGATCTTAGGGAAACCGTTTATAGCATATTTAAGAAGAAAAAAAATAGGTGACGAAGCAAAGGATGTAGGGCCGGAAACACATTTTAAAAAGGCGGGGACTCCTACAATGGGGGGAGTATTAATAGTCTTCTCTGCAACAATAACTAATTTGATAGTTGGAAATCTGAGTAATAAATTTAATTTGATGTTACTTCTGTGTATGCTTTTATTCAGCAGTATAGGATTCTTAGATGATTATAGAAAATTAACTGTCTGTAAAAAAGGTTTGTCAGGTAGAAAAAAAATGATCGGTCAGGCATTAATAGCTGTCTTGACTTGGTTATTTGTAATAAAATTTGAGATATCAGGGACGGAGTTAGATTTTGGGATAATGAATCCTTTTTCAAAGAACTATCTGTATATAGGAGCGGTTCCACTACTAGGGTGGATACTCTTGGTATTGATAGGGAGCTCAAATGCTGTAAATATAACAGATGGATTGGATGGGTTAGTGATTATGCCAGTGATTATAGCCGCGTCTATTCTAGGGCTAATTGCGTACTTTACAGGGCATATAGAGTTAAGTCAGCATTTTGATCTTTACTATATAGCAGGAACAGGGGAAATCACAGTATTTTTAACCGGATTAATAGGAGCAGGATTAGGATTTTTATGGTTTAATTTTTATCCAGCTGAAATTTTTATGGGAGATACCGGTTCTCTTATGTTAGGTGGATTATTGGGAGTAATTGCAATATTTTTGAAGCAAGAACTACTGTTTCTTTTAATTGGATTTGTATTTGTAGTAGAAGCGGTATCTGTAATATTGCAAGTAGGATCATATAAGATGAGGAAAAAAAGGATATTTAGGATGGCTCCTATCCATCATCATTTTGAATTACAAGGTTTGGCAGAAACCAAGGTAACTATTAGATTTTGGATAATAGGTTTATTATGTGGAATAGGAAGTTTAATAATATTAAAATTAAGATGAAAAATTAAAAATTATGGAGGGATAATTCGTGGATTATCCCAACTATAAATCTATGAAAAAAGTTGAAGGATGGTAAAAAAATGAAAAAAGCTATGATATATGGAGCTGGAATAAGCGGTAAAAGCGTAAAAAAATTACTTGAAGTTATGAAATGGGAAACGGTACTTGTAGATGACAAAATAGGTGTTTCGTCTACAGATGCAGTAGCTTATTTAAAGGGTATAGATCTGTTTGTAAAAAGTCCAGGGATACCCTACAATGATCTAATCGAAAAAGTAGAAAAAAAAGGGATTAAAATAGTGAATGAAATAGAGGTAGCGTATAAGTATATGAAAAAAACTTCTAAAACCAAAATTATAGCCATTACAGGAACTAATGGAAAAACAACAACAACAAGTAAGTTAGCTGGCTTATTGAATGCAGCAAGAATTAGAAGTATAGCAGCCGGAAATATAGGGACTCCATATTCAGGAGTTGTTTTAGAAAAAAATAAATATGAATATATAGTTCTAGAATTGAGTTCTTACCAGTTGGAAAATCTATATGAGTTTAAAGCTGACATAGCTATGATAATTAACCTTGCACCTGATCATTTGGACAGGTACAGGGATGCAAACGATTACTATGACACAAAATTCAATGTAGGAATGAATCAAAGTTCAGAGGATGAGTTTATAGTAAATATAGATGATGTGGAGATAATAAAAAGGTTAGATAGAATTAATGGCGAAATTTCGAGACTCTCTTTGGAAGAAAATACCGAGGTCTGTCTGTCTGAAAATAACCTATACTTTAAAGATAAGCAGATAACAGCTATAGATAATTTTTCGTTAAAAGGGATACATAATTTACAGAATATATTATTTATTGTAGGAGTGGCAAAATTAATTGGCATAGATAATTATGTTATAACAAATTTCTTAGAAAACACCAAGAGTTTAGAACATAGGATGGAAGAATTTTATATTTATAAAAATAAAAATAGTGTTATAAATTTTATAAATGACTCCAAAGGAACTAACTTGGAATCTACAATGAAAGCCATAGGATCTTTTGAAAATCCGATACTCATATGTGGCGGGTGTGATAAAAATCTGGAATTAACACCCCTCATTGAGGAGATAAAAAAAAGTGTAAAAGAAGTATATTTAATAGGAGAATTAGCTCCTAAACTGGAGAAGGGATTGTTAGCAGTAAACTACCCTAGGGAAAATATTTATACCTTGAAAACTCTGGAAAAAGTAGTGATTGCACTGGAGAAAAAGATGAAAACTACAGATTCTGAAAAAGATTTAACAGTTCTACTATCTCCGGCTAGTTCTAGCTTTGATCAATTTAAAAGTTATGAGGAGAGGGGAAAAATATTCAAGAGACTGGTTTTGGAAAGATTTAAGAAATAAAAAACTTTACCACGAACAAGACTAATAGATATAAGTGATTAATTATATTTTAAATTCTATTTTTGTGTCAAATGTCTAAATTTTTATCGGGATTAATTAGTGTAAATTAGTAGCAGAATAAAAAAGATTCTAAATTCACTTTTGTATTTTTAGTTTCAAGTTATTTATTTGCGTAAAGCATATTGGAGGAAATATGAAAAAGATAATTTTAACAGCAGGAGGAACAGGTGGACATATCTATCCAGCTTTGGCAGTAGCAGATGAATTGAAGAAAAAAAATATAGATCTACTTTTCATAGGAACTAGTCACAGGATGGAAAAAGAGATCGTTCCGAATGCGGGGTATAAATTTATAGGCTTAGATGTTTTGCCTCTAAGAAATTTTAAAGCAATAATAAAACTCTTAAAAGCCACAAAAATAGCTATATCAATATTGAGAAAGGAAAAACCTAATGCAGTGATTGGTTTTGGAAACTATATATCTATCCCTACTCTCTTAAGTGCTATAATTTTAAGGATTCCTATATATTTGCAAGAGCAAAATGTTACTTTAGGCTTGGCTAATAAAATATTTTATAGATTTAGTAAAAAAATGTTTTTAGCCTTTGATCTGACCTATGATGAACTATCATCAAAATACCAATCTAGGTTAAAGGTTACAGGAAACCCGCTAAGAAAAGAATTTTATACTCTAAGTTCTCATAATGAAAGGGAGAAGATAAAATTAGAAGATCATGAAAAGATGATTCTTATCGTGGGCGGAAGTCAAGGAGCAAGAAGTATTAATGAAGCATTGATCAAAGAATGGAGCTCATTTTTAAAGGAAAAAAATACAAGGATATATTGGGCTACTGGAGAAAAGAATTATGAAGAGGTTATGTCTAAATTATCTAAATATAAATTAACAGATCAAATAAAACCATATTTTGAAAATATGCCTAATATAATGTGTGCTGCTGATCTGGTGTTATGCAGATCGGGAGCATTGACAATCTCAGAATTAATAGAGTTAGGAAAACCATCGATATTGATACCATATCAGTTACGTGAAGTAGGGCAATTTGCAAATACTAAAATTCTTTCAGAGAATAAGGCTAGTTTTATATATAAAGATGGAGAAGCTCGAAATGCGGTTAGGATGGCTTTAGAATTAGTGAAAAATGAACACGAACTAAAAGAGATGAGAGCAGCATTAAAAAGAATGAAAAAGGGGAATTCAGCAGAAAAAATAGTGGATGCCTTAGAAATTTGGGGGAACAGATAGATGAAAAAAATATTTTTTATAGGAATAAATGGCATAGGTATGAGTGGTTTAGCTAAAATAATGGCTAAGAGTGGGTACTGTGTAAGTGGATCGGATCAAACTAAAAAAGATGTAAGTATAGAATTAGAAAGTTTAGGAGTCGAAATTCATTATGAACATGATGCAAAAAATGTAGAGGGAATAGACTTGGTGGTGAGATCAAGCGCTATTAAACAAACTAACCCAGAATATAGGTACGCTATAGAAAATGGGATAGAAGTGATAAAAAGAGGAGAATTTTTAGCTAGATTATTCAATAAAAAAACTGGAATAGCAGTAGCGGGGACCCATGGGAAAACTACTACTAGCTCCATGTTGGGAGCTGTGATGCTACCATTAGATCCATCCATTGTAATAGGAGGAATCTTACCTGAGATAAATTCCAATGCACATTGTGGTACTGGGGAATATTTAATAGCAGAAGCAGATGAAAGTGATAATTCATTTTTATATCTACTGCCGGAATACTCAATCATAACCAATATAGAGGCAGATCATTTAGAAAATCACGGCAGTTTTGAAAATATAAAAAAATCATTTATTCAATTTTATGAGCAAACTAAAAAACTTACCCTACTAAATATAGATTGTTTGGAATCTGAAAATATACTGGGTTTCAAGGATAAAATTGTAACTTATAGTATAGAAAAAAAAGCTGAAATATATGCAGATAATATCAGAATAATTGATGGAAAGAGTGTATATGATGTGATTTTAGACGGTAAACTTTTAGGCGAATTTAGATTGACTGTACCTGGGAGACATAATGTTTCCAATAGTTTAGGGGTGATATATCTGGCTTATACTTTAGGAATATCTCTAAAGGAGATAAAAATAAGGCTGGAAAATTTTAAAGGTGCTAAAAGAAGATATGATATTCTTTTAGATGGAGACTTGAGGATCATAGATGATTATGCACACCATCCAACAGAGATAAGAGCGACATTAGAGGGTGCTAAAAAAATAGAGACTAAAAAAATAACAGCAATTTTTCAACCCCATAGATATAGTAGAGTAAAGTTTTTATATGAGGAATTTAAAGGGTGTTTTGATCTAGCAGACGAGGTAATCTTACTTCCTGTATATTCTGCAGGGGAGGAAGATATCTACGGAATTACATTGGAAGAATTGGCTGCTGATATCTATACTTCTGGAAATGCTAAGATTTTAACTAATGTGGAAGAAATATTGGAAGTGGTGAGAGCTGAAAACAGAACCTATATCTTTATGGGAGCAGGGACAATATCACAGATGGCACATGAGGTAGTTGAAAAATTGGAGGTAAGATGAAAATATATACAGATCATCATATGAAGGAATATTCTCATATGAAAATTGGTGGGATGACCAAAGAATTGATAATAATAGAGAAAAAAGAGGAATTGGTTGAAGTTTTAAAAACTAGAGAAAAAACTTTTCTCATAGGCAATGGGACCAATACATTGATTCCAGACAGAGATATGGATATATCGTTTATAAGTTTAAATAAATTAAATAAGATAGAGGACCTAGGGGATGGAAGGATCTATGTAGAATCGGGATTAAATTTTGATGATTTGATCGATTTTACAGCAAAAAAAAATTATTCAGGACTAGAAAATCTAGCAGGGATTCCCGGGAGTGTAGGAGGTCTGATCTATATGAATGGAGGAGCCTATGGTTCTGAAGTTTTTGATTATATAGAAGAGATCGAGATAATAGATGAAAATTTTGAAATTAGAAAAATCAAAAAATCAAATATCTATGTGTCATATAGGAATACAGAGATCCAGCAAAAAAAATGGATAGTCATAAGCGCTGTATTTAAATTTAAAATGGGATTTGAGATGGAAAGAGTTTTAGAATTAAAGGAAAAAAGAGAAACTAGACATCCTTTAAGTATGCCTAACCTGGGAAGCACTTTTAAAAATCCCGAGGGACATTTTTCAGCTAAATTAATAATAGCAGCCGGGATACAGGGACATAGAGTAGGAGACATGCAAGTTTCCAATGTTCATCCAAATTTTTTGGAAAATCATGGGAATGCTAAATATAATGATGTTATTGAGATAATGAAGATAGTGAAGGAAAAAGTAAAACTAGATTCAGGGGTTGAACTAGAAGAAGAGATAGTAATTATAGGATACTAGGAGAAAATATATGAGAATAGCAGTATTGATGGGGGGGATCTCCTCAGAAAGAGAAATATCACTAATGAGTGGAGGAGCCATATTACAGGGGCTTCTAAATTTAGGATATGATGCTTTTAAGATAGATCTAGTGGAAGAAAATTATTTGACTGCACTTATGGAAAATGAATATGACTTAGCATATATAGCTTTACATGGTGAATTTGGTGAAGACGGAAGAGTACAAGCCGTCTTAGATATTTTGAAAAAACCATATACAGGATCAGGTGTAACGGCCAGTGCTATATCTATGGATAAAATTTTAACAAAAATAATTGTAGGTGATTTTGGAATTAAAACACCAATGAAGTATACTTGTATAAATAAAGTGGAAAAGTATCCAATAGTGATAAAACCTTCTAAAGAGGGGTCTAGTGTAGGACTCTATATCTGTCAAAATTTAGAGGAAGCAGAAAAAGCAGTGGAAAAATTAAAAGGGATAGATCTAGTGATAGAGGAATTTATTGCTGGGGAAGAGCTGACTGCTGGAATATTAAATGGAGAAAAATTAGGAGTGGTAAAGATAATACCTAATTCAGGAACCTATGATTTTGAGTCAAAATACACAGTGGGGAAAACTATTTATGAAGTTCCTGCTAAAATAGAGAAAAACTACTATGAGGAAGCTATGGAAATTGCATCTAAAGTGCATGAAATATTAAACCTTAGAGGGGTTAGCAGGAGTGATTTCATCCTATCAAAAGATGGACTATATTTTTTAGAAGTAAATACCAGCCCTGGGATGACCACCACAAGTTTATTGCCTAAATTAGGAAAGCTAAAAGGTTATAGTTTTGAAATGATATTAAAAAAAATAGTATCAGATCTTAATATTTTATAATAGTTTAGGTATATATTGTAAATTGAAAGTAAAAATGTTATATTATAAAATAATGAATTAGGTGAAATAAATATGAAAAAGATCTTGAAAATAACATTGATAGGGATAATATTTTGGTATACTTACACTGAATATAGAGACTTCAAAAGAGCCTCCATATTTGACGTTACCGAAGTAAATATAAATGCAGAAAATTTAGAGTTAATAGATGATTTAGCAAAGAGTATAAAAAACCTAAAAGGTAAAAATATATTAGGGATAGATAAAAATAAAATAAAGGATAAAATATTAGAGGATGTAAGAGTAAAAGATGTAGTTATAAAAACTCGAATGCCTGATATTTTAATATTTGATATAAAAGAAAATAAACCTTTTGTATATATAGAATATAGAGATAGTATTTATATATCCAATGAATCAGGAAAAATATATGGATATATGAAAGAGAGTGAAAAATATAATATGTCTTTATTTCGAATAGATCATGAGGATGATATAAAAAAATTTATTGAGATCATGAAAAAAATTAGTTTTAAAGATGAGATATCTCAGATGTATAAGGTAGATAATGGAGTAGCCATTACAACAAATACAGGACTTAGAATAATCACGAATTTAATTGTAGACAAGAAGAAATATGAAGTTGTGAAAAAGCTATACAATCAAGTAAAATCTCAAAATAAAAGACAGATAGAATATATTGATTTGAGGTTTGAAGACTACATTATAAAAAGGATAGAGGGTGATCAGAGATTATGAGAAGGATAAGAACAGGAATAGATATAGGGTCATCTAAAACAACTATTATTGTAGGAGAACTATATGATTCAGGAAAGAATATAAAAATATTGGGGCATACTACTATTATGTCTAATGGAATAAAAAAAGGAGAAATAATTGATGGAGAGTTATTCAGTAGAACCCTGAGACTCGGAAAGGAAAGGCTAGAAGAAAAGATTGGAATTGAAATAAAAAAAGCTACCATAGGAATCAGTGGAAGTGACTTAAAATCTAGTACTACAGAGATTGAGTATAAACTCTCCGATGAGGAGATAGAAGTTACTGAAGGCCACTGTGATGAAATTTTTAAAATTTCTAAAGAGAGGGCGGTTAAAGAGGATGAACAGGTGATAGCTAAGGAAATCTATAACTATAGGATAGATGATTCTGGAATAATGAAAAATCCAGTTGGAAAAATTGGAAATAAATTAAAGGTGAGTGTTCATCTGATAAGAATACCTAAATTAAAGGTCAAAAAAATAGTAGAGACATTAAATAAAGCAAAGATAGAGGTAGATAGTCTTGTATATAATGGAGAAGCCTCTTCTAAAGCGACTTTAAAAAAAATAGATAAGGTAAATGGTGTAGCATTGGTAGATATCGGGTATGGTTTAACAGAAATAACAATTTTTAAAAATAATAGGCTTATCAAGACAAATATAATACCTATAGGTGGAATGCACTATGTCAATGATCTTAAATATGTGCTAGAATTAAATTGTGAAGTAGTGAAGAACATCTTGTCGGAGATAAAAAATAAAGATATAGATGAAAAAATTACTATATCTTATTTAGAAGATGGTGAAAGCTTGACTAAGACCTTTGAAGTCAAGTATTTAAGGGAGATAATAGATGCTAGAACCGATGAGATATTGGAATATATTTCAAAGAGTATAGAGGCTTCGGGATATAAGGAATATCTAAAAAACGGGATAGTATTAGCTGGAGGAGTCGTAGGAAATTATGGGATTCTAGAGAAATTAAAAACACTGCTAAACTATGATATCAGGATAGGAACAACCATCAAGATAGATGGGATGACAACGACACTAAAAAGCCCTGCTTGTATTGCGGGGATGGGAGTATTACTTACAGCTCTTGAAGATGAATACAGTTGCCTAAAACAAACAAATGTAGAAGATAAAATAGAGGAAGTAAAGGGAAAAAAAGAAACTGTGAATACAACAACGTTGAATAAGGTAGAAAAAAAAGGAATAGTTAAGAAAAAAATAGAGACTAAAAAACCGTCTAAATTAAAAAAATGGTTGGGGAATTTTATATAGAGTCTATAGTCTAAGGAGGAAGATGGATGATACACACAAATGAGCATTTGGTGAAGATAAAGGTAATGGGGGTAGGGGGTTCCGGAGGGAATGCAATAAATGATATGATTGAAGCAGGAGTAACGGGAGTAGAGTACATTGCAGCCAATACAGATGCCCAAGATTTACATAATTCTTTAGCGGATATAAGAATACAACTAGGGGAAAAATCAACAAGAGGATTGGGAGCGGGAGCTGATCCAGAGATTGGAAAACAGGCAGCAGAGGAAGATATAGACAAGATAAAAACTCTATTAGAGGAAACCGATATGTTATTCATAACATCTGGAATGGGTGGAGGCACAGGAACAGGCGCAGCACCAGTAATAGCTAGAATAGCAAAAGATATGGGAGTTCTGACAGTTGCGGTAGTTACAAAACCATTTACTTTTGAAGGAAAGAGCAGGATGAAAAATGCAGATATGGGAATAATTAATTTAAAAGAATCTGTAGATGCACTTATTATCATACCAAATGATAAATTATTCGAACTTCCAGAAAAAACTATAACATTACAAAATGCTTTTATGGAAGCTAATAATGTTTTAAAAATTGGAATTAAAGGTCTAGCTGACCTTATATTAAAAACAGGATTAATAAATTTAGACTTCGCTGATATTAAAACAACTATGTTAGATTCAGGGATAGCTATGATAGGATTTGGAGAAATGGAAGGGGAAAATAGAGCCATTAAAGCCACTGAGAAAGCTCTTCAAAGTCCATTATTAGAAAAATCAATATCTGGAGCAAGCAAGATCCTAATCAATATATCAGGATCGTCTGCACTGGGATTAAATGAAGCTTTTGCAATCTCGAATATGGTGAAGGAAGCAGCAGGAAAATCTGTAGATGATGTGATGTTTGGTGTTACAACTGACGATGAGATGGGAGATAGACTACAAGTAACCCTAGTAGCGACTAACTTTAGTGAAGAATCTACAGAAAAAAAAGTAGTTGCAATAGAAAAACCAAACTTAGCAAAAATAGTAGAGAAAAAAGAAGAAGAAGATTTAGAGATCCCTGCGTGGATGAGAAGAAATAATTAATTAAAAAAACGAAATTAATCTAAATTTATTTGGGTTGATTTTTTATTTATCCTTGCTTTAGTTTTACAGATATGATATAATGAATGCACCCTGTTTGAGTGATTTATTACTTGGACAAAATCCAGAGGGAAGGAGGTCAAATTGATGACGAATTACGAAATAATGTACATTATTAACCCAACAGTTATGGAAGACGCAAGAGGTGCAATCATTGAGAAAGTAGAAACTATCTTAACTGCAGCAACTGCAACTGAATTAAAAACTACAAAAATGGGTGAAAGAAAGTTAGCTTATCCAATCGAAAAGAAAGGAACAGGTTTCTACGTATTAACTACGTTCAAAGCTGAAGGGCAAAACTTACAAGTAGCAGAAAACAAGTTAAACATTACTGAAGAAGTTATGAGATATATCATAACTAAGAACTAATAAGTTAAAGTAAATTGTTTGATTTAGGAGGTATATTATGTCTATGAACTTAGTAGTTTTAACGGGAAGATTAGTTAGAGATCCAGAATTAAAGTATGGACAAAGCGGAATGGCATTTTGCAGATTCACACTAGCAGTCAATAGAATGAAAAAAGATGATCCAGCAGACTTTATTGGTTGTACTGCCTTTGGTAAGACAGCTGAATTGATTGGAGAATATCTGAGAAAGGGTAATAATACCGGAGTACAGGGTAGAATTCAAACGAGAACTTATGAAGTCAATGGTGAAAAAAGGTATGGAACTGATGTTATTGTAGATAGAATCGAATTTTTAGAATCTAGAAGCAGTGGCGCAAATAGTTTTGAATCTGAATCAAATTCTAAACCCAAAACAACAAATAGCTATAATCAACCAAAGCATACAGAACCAAAGCAATCGGGCGTTGTCGAAGAAGAAGATGATGAATTCCCGTTCTAATTTTAGGAGGTGACTGAGTTGGCAGAATTCAGAAAGAGAAGAAAAAGAGCAAAGTTAAGAGTTAAAGCTGAAGAGTTAAACTATAAGAATGCAGATTTATTAAAGAGATTCATGTCTGATAAAGGTAGAATCAATCCTGCAAGAGTAACTGGAGCAAGTGCTAAGTTACAAAGAAAATTAACTAGAGCAATAAAGCAAGCTAGAAACATTGCGTTATTACCTTATACAAACACAGAGAAGTAAGAGATTACTTTTTGAGCCAAGAATTTATTTCTTGGCTTTTTTTATAACTAAAAATAAGTTAACTAAAATGATATATCGTAGTAAATATTCAAAAATAGTGTAATATTAAAAGTATGATTGAAAGGTTGTAAAAAATAATAAATTATGAGCTAATAATGAAGGGTTTACAAAAAGAATGCAGTCACGAATAACACGAACCTACACGAAAAATATATTTTAAATTAATAACTGAAAAATCTATGAAAGTCACCGGGGGGGGGATTATGAAAAAACAACATTTGATATTAGGTGCTATACTACTTGGAATCTTGGCATTATTTATGTTGCGTCCGAAAAAAGAAGAAGTGGTAATAAAAACCAGACAAGAAATAATAAAGGTTGAGAAAGAAAAAAAGTTAGAGGAAGAATTAAAAGAAGCTAAAAAAGAATTGAAAGAAATTATAAAAAGAAATGAAGTTATAATAAAAGAGAGGGAAGAGAAAGAAATAGAGGAAGAAAAAGTTTTAGAAGGGGTAAAAAAAGAAATTTTAACTGAAATAGATGAGGATAAAAGAGCAAAAAAATTAGACGGCTTATTAGAGGCGATAGACGGTTATAAATACAGCAGGGAGTTTAGTATCCCGACATTGGTAGAATTAAAGGGGAAGTTATCGGAAAATGAGATTAAAAAAATAAACGAAAGACTTTATAAACTATATAGAAGTACAGATGAATTTGATAAGGCAGAAGAGATAAAGAGGGAATTGAATGGAGGAGGAAATATAGTTGGGGAAGAAAATGATGAAGGCTTATAAGATATTTGGGGTCTGTCTCATATTTTGTGTAAACCTCCAAATTAGTGTAAACTACAATTACATTAATTTGGAGGTTTTTTTATGAGAAAAAAAAGAAAAGATTTATCCTCTGATGAATTAGCACGAAAAGAGCTAATTAGAGAATATCTTAGTAGAACACCTAATACCAGTTTGGATTTTAGCGCATTAATTAAAGAAATGATGGGACAAATGCTTGAAAGTGCTTTAGATGGAGAGCTGGAAGAACAA
>NZ_JBAHZY010000066.1:0-10461 GCF_037132775.1 Psychrilyobacter sp. | reverse complement strand
TCTTAAATTTAAACTTAGAAGAGTAAGTTTTTCGTGTATTCATAATCAAAATCCCCCATATTGTTTTCTTAAATTATACCCTATTTTTTTGCTTAAGGTTAAACACTCTTTGTATGAATTTATACGACCATTATAATCTATAGTTATTTTTTTTTAGGTATTTCTCCACTTTTTTATACTCTTTCATAGCAAACCAGTAATCAAACCTCATCTTATTTTCTCCTCATGCTTTTTTAGTTTATCACAAAAAAGCCCTACTTCAAAATTTGAGAGTAGGGCAGTAGGTAAATTAAAAATAAAAAAAACTTACTAGATGTAAGCTTTTTTCATCAATAATTCAATTGACACATATAGTCTTAAAAAGGGGGCATAAGCTCTACATGAATGTTCAAAGTCACTCTTGAACTAATATAATTATACTAAAAAAAAATCCAAAAGTCAACTCTTTACGAACGTTTTATAATAAAAAATTCTATTTTTATACACAATACGAATTCAAAATATACTGTTTATATACAAAACATTATCTACGAATTTAAAACGCTATAAAAAGTTATTTTATGTCTACCCTTCATTCCTGCATTTGAAACTAGAAAATGCCTGCAAATTTACAGGCATTTTTTTAATTACATTTTTTCAAACTGATCTTTTCCCACTGCACATAGCGGACAAATCCAATCCTCCGGTACATCTTCCCACTTTGTTCCTGGTGCTACCCCAGAATCTGGATCTCCAGCTTCTGGATCATATACATAACCACACACTACACACAACCATTTATCCATATATTTTCCTCCTAGTTTAAAATTTTAAGTTTCTCATTAATAATGATTACTCTATAATTAAAAATTTTCCTAATAATTATTATTTTTAATTTCAAAATAACTTTGTGGGTGAAGACACGTTGGACACAATTCTAAAGCTTTTGCTCCTTCATGCACAAATCCACAATTTCTACATTTCCATCTAACTACACTTTTCTTTTTAAACACGCTATTATCTTCTAAATTGGCTAATAGTTTTAAATATCTAGCCTCATGTTCCTTCTCAACAGTTGATATATTTCTATATGCTGCTGCAATTTCAGGAAACCCTTCCTCTTCTGCGACATCTCCAAAATGAGGGTATAATTCTGTCCATTCCTCATTTTCTCCAGCTGCTGCATTTTTTAAATTCTCCTCTATAGTCCCTACTTGATTAGTTGGGTAGATAGCTGTAATTTCTACATTCCCTCCCTCTAAGAATCCAAAATATCTTTTGGCATGCTGCACTTCATTATCTGCTGTTTCTAAAAAGATTGCTGCAATCTGTTCATACCCTTCTTTTTTAGCTTGTTTAGCATACGTCTTATACCTGTTCATGGCTTGTGATTCCCCAGCAAAAGACTTCAGTAAATTTTTTTCTGTTTCAGTACCTTTAATTGTCATAAATACCTCCCGTTACGGCTTATAACCACATATAGAATTGATAATATATAAAGATTAAAACAAACTAACTCAAACCTTTTCTTGTGTAGAATCTACAAAAACTCTGTTCTGCATCTCTCTGTCCAACATAAATAAGCCCGTTCCTTTGCCCTCTACCATCTTTAACTGTTCCAGTACAGATGATACGTTAGCTTCCTCTTCTACCTGTTCATTTATATACCATTGAAGCATATTTATAGTCGCATAATCTTTTACTTCATGGGCTACGCCTAAAACTCCATTGATGGATTCAGTTATAAATTTTTCATGTTTATAGGTATCTCCAAATACATCTATGGGATCTTTCCACTCCACTTTTACAGCTGCTATTTCAGCTAATATAGCCCTTTCACCCCTCTCCAATAAATAATCAAAAAGTTTTAGTGCATGGGACATTTCCTCTTGGTATTGTACCCTCATATAGTTAGCAAATCCCGGTAAATTTTTAGAAGTAAGATAAGCGTTCATCGATAGATATAGATTTGCAGAATACATCTCCTTATTAATTTGCTCGTTTAAAGTTTCTAACATTCTTTTGTTCATTGCCATTTTTTCCCCTCCCAAAATTCAAACTAAATATAATTTTAATAGAATTATATTTCTTAAAATCAATCTAATTTTTTATAAAGCACTTTTCTTTATACTGGCTTACACATTTTTTTCCTTTTTTTATCGTTCTATAAATATTATTTTTTTTCTTTAAACACTCATCACACACACCTTTAAAATAAAGGTGATGCTCATTTATTTGAAAATTATCAAGTTCAGGAATTTTTATCTTATCCATTCCTATATTAAGATCACTAACCTCTCCACATTCTTCACATTTAAAATGCCCATGTATGCTTGTATCAGCATCATATCTAGTTTCGTTCTCTTCCACTAAAATTACTATAGCAATCTTCTTTTCTACGAACAAATTTAATGTATTGTATACTGTAGTTTTAGATAAAGTTGGTATTTCTGGAGCAAGACTCTTATACATCATATCTATTGTCGGATGATTTTTATTTACTATTAAGTATTCAAAAATTTTCATTCTTTGATAAGATGGTCTTATGTCACGATTTTTTAAATATGAGCTTATTTTTTCTATGTTTAACTTCATTTTTACCTCCTTTTTGATTGGCATATTGTAATGGTTTCATAAATAATTTTATTATACTTTTGTTGTTTTGTCAACTAAATGATTTTTTGTTACATTTTTCTCCCGAAGTAAATCCTGTCTATACCCTTCCCATATTCTTCCTTCAGCATCTCTTCCATCTTAAATCCCATTTTTTTATATAATTCTATAGCACTTTTATTCTTTAAAGAAACTGTCAGACCTATTTTTTTTATTTTGTTTTCTCTAAATATTTTTATAGATTCTTCCAGAAGTTTTTCACCATAGCCACATTTTCTATATTCTTTCTTTATAGAAAAGCCATATAGAAATACTACGTCACCGTCAAAGCCTCTTATATATTCAGCTATTCCTATTACTTCATCATCTATAACCAGTACAAATACCTTTCCATAGCGAATAATTGGTTTCAAAATCCATTCATCCACTCCTCCGCTAAGTCCAAAGGCCTCTTTTTCTATCTCTATAATCTGATCTATATATTTTTTATCCTTTGATTTTATCTCTAAAAATTTCATTTTTTATCCCCCTAAAACAGCCAATAACTAATAGTTTATCTCACACAGATACAATCCTGCTCCATCTATAACTATTTTTTCACTTTTAGAGTCAGGGTTTTCTAATTTTTTTAATAGATAATCACAGGGTTTCTCATTGAAATATACAGCTAGGGAACTCCCTACCATTATTCTAATCTGCGTCTTTAGAAAAGCATTTCCTTTTATGTAGATCCCTATCTTATGATTGTCTTTCTCATAACACCTTATATCAAAAATTTCCCTTATAGGGTTATTCCCACCACAATCTGTCATCCTAAATCCATCAAAATTATGTTTGCCTAAAAATACCTTCATTATATCATAAAGTTTGTCTACATCTATATTCTCTTTGACCTCGGTTAGGTATCTAGTTTCAAATATACTTCTTTTAGGAGTTAATATAAATTCATAGGCTCTAGTTTTAGCTAAAAATCTAGAATGAAATTCCATATCTACTTCTTCTACCTTTAAAATTTTAATATCTTTAGGAGTAATGTTATCGAGAGCAGAAACCAATCTATCTGTTGGAATTTTCGAGTCGGTAGTAAAATTAGAAATTTGTTTAACTGCGTGAACTCCCCTGTCAGTCCTTCCCGAACTTATTAAATTTATTTTTTCTCTTATTATCTTATATAAACCTTTTTCAAGTTCACCCTGTACAGTTCGTCTGTCTGGTTGTCTTTGAAATCCAAAAAAATCACTTCCATCATATTGATAAATCAGTTTTATATTCCGCATTTTTTCATCTCCTAGATAAGATTTTAATTTTATAATAAAAGACACCTTTTTTAACTAAAAAAACTCTAGAATAAATTCTAGAGTTTAAAACTTTAATATGGTGCGGAGAGGGGGACTTGAACCCCCACGTCGAAGACACTAGATCCTAAGTCTAGCGCGTCTGCCAATTCCGCCACCCCCGCATATAGATGGTGCGCCACACAGGGTTTGAACCTGTGACAACTCGATTAAAAGTCGAGTGCTCTACCAGCTGAGCTAGTGGCGCATAAATATAAAGTTTTTAAAATATTGGGGTGGCTGACGGGACTCGAACCCGCGACAACCAGTACCACAAACTGGCGCTCTACCAACTGAACTACAACCACCACATTTTGGAGCGGGAAACCAGGTTCGAACTGGCGACATTCAGCTTGGAAGGCTGACGCTCTACCAACTGAGCTATTCCCGCATATCTTGGTATATTCCATTGAAATGGTCGGAACAATAGGATTCGAACCTATGACCCCCTGCTCCCAAGGCAGGTGCGCTACCGGGCTGCGCTATGCTCCGTTATTATCATTCTCTCACGACAAGAATAATAATATCATAATAAAGATGAAGAGTCAACACTTTTTCATACTTTTTTTAATTTCCCTAAAAAAAATTAAAATTCTAAAAAAAGAAGCCACATAGTGGCCTCTTTTAAAGGTTTAGTTTGCCTTTGGTAAAGTTATTTTTTCTCCTACAAAAATCATATCTGGATTTGTAATATTTTTGTTTTCTTTTAGAATTGCATCCATATCTATTCCTATTTTTTTAGAAATCATTCTCAAAGTATCCCCTGATTTTACTGTATATACCGAATCATTTGATACTTTTTTATCCATATTTGTAGCTATTTTTTCTTTTCCCGCAAACACTCTTCCATCTATAGTTGTATGAGTGATCCCATTAGCTTTAATGTACTCTCCTAATATCTCTTCAATACTCTCATATTCATTCACTGTCTTCTTTCTTTTTAAAGAGGTATACTTGTCCCCACCTACAGCCATAAAGTCGTTTGTAGCTATTTTATAAGTTTTAGTAAGGTCTAATTTTTCTCCATTGTTAAATGTAAGGTCATACACTTTATCCCCTACTTCGTTCATCGGATCAAATTTAAACGAAAATCCCGCTACATGTGGGAATGCTCCTCTGGTATCTGGATAAGATTGTACACCATTTTCAATAGCATTTTTTAAATCTTGACCAGTTATTTCTTTTACTATCACATAGTTTCCAAATGGTAAAACTGAGATAATATTTCCTCTAGTAATTATCCCTTTTTGAATAGAAGCTCTTATTCCACCACCATTAGTTATTACACCTTCAGCTCCTGTTTTTGCTAACATAGCCTCTGTGATCATATTTCCTAAATTAGTTTCTCCAGCTCTTACATCATTTCTTTCACCGTCTAAAAGCACAGGAGTCTCTCCAACAACCACAGATGTAATCTTTTCATTTTCTGTATTTACTTCGTCTACAATTACTCTTACAGCAGGATCTTCTTCGATATTTTCCATTGCATATTTTTTAGTAAATAATTTTGCTGTCTCAATTTTTGATCCATCTTTACCTAATTTAACTGTTACTTCTCCTAGATTCTTATCATAGAATCCAGATTGAACAATAAGAGTATCTTTTACCCACATACCTTCTTCTAAAGCAGTATGACTGTGCCCATCTACAACCAAATCTATTCCATCTACTTCTTGAGCTACTCTGATACTTGTATAAACTGAATCTTCGTCTACACCTAGGTGTGAAAGTGCAACAATATAGTTTACTCCTTCAGCTTCTAAAGCAGCTACAGACTCTTTAGCTGCTGCAATAGGGTCATCAAACGTAACAGCTTCTACATTGGTAGGGTTCGTCTTATATGCCGTCTCAGGAGTTGCTAAGCCAAAGATCCCTACTCTTACACCATTTGGTAAAGTTTTGATTGTATACGGCTTAAATACTTTTTCTCCCGTATCTTTATAAGTAAGGTTTGATACTAACACTGGAAAATTCATTGTATTTTGTAATTTTTCAATTCTATCTAATCCATAGTTATAGTCATGATTTCCTGTTGTCATAGCATCGTAACCCATTTCATTCATAACTCTTACAACTGATGCTCCCTTAGTCAAGGCTGCAAATACAGTTCCATGGATTGTATCCCCTGCGTCTAAGAACAATACATTGGGGTCTTCTGCTCTAGTCTGCTTCACTATTGTACTTACTCTAGCAAGCCCCATGCCATCGTATTTACCTGCGTCTACCCTTCCATGTATATCATTTACATGCATTATTTTAAATTCTACATCTTCATTTACCACTAATTTCTCTGTTACCACTACATCTACTTTATCCCCATTTACTTTACTAGGTCCGTCTGTTTTTGTAGTTTTTCCACACGCCACTATTAAAAGTAACATCATTGCCGATAAGATCTTAACAAATTTTTTCATCATCATTTTCCTCCCTATTTATTTATTTATATTTAAAAGGTACAGATATATTCTGTACCTTTTAAATTTAATTTACAGGAATTTTTAGCTCTTCCCCAATTATTATTATATCTGCATTTTTTATATTTTTATTTTCTTTTAAGATTTCAGAAATTTTAAGGTCAAATTTATTAGCTATAACTCCTAAAGTATCTGCTGATTTCACTGTATATGAAATCATTTCTTTTGAAACAACATAATCTTTTAAATTAATAGATTTAACATTTAGTGTTCTTCCATCAACTGATCTAGGGATAACAATTTTCCCTTCTTTGATCATCTCATAGATAGCATCTCTTTCTGGATAATCTAATTTGACACCAATTATTTCCCAATTATTATGTACCATAGGCTCTAATTTTCCACCTTTTTCTTCCTTGGTATACTTGATAATTAAGTCTCTTATTCTTCCTGCATCTTGCATAACCTCATAAGAATCATAGTATTTGTCTTCAGGTTTAGCCCAGCCATTTTTAGTCAATGTACCGAATCTATAGTTATTTACTGCTACCTTATATGTCTTAGCTGGATCAATAACTTCCCCATTGATTGTTGGATTCACTACTCTATTTCCTGCTTTTTTAGACAGATCCACCTTGTAGTTTACACCTGCAAACATATCGTAGTTATACCCTCTTACGTTTTCATTAAATGAGATAGTTACATCTCCTTCATTCCACGTGTTATAATATGACATAGACCATTCCATAAACTTAAGTAAATTTTCTCCAGTCATATTTACACCAACTAAAGTATTTGCATATTTATAGATATTCGCTACGTCTTTATTGTGGAATTTTCCAGCTTTTAAGTTAGCTTCCGCTTTAAAGAATGCTGCTGACGATACATCTGCACCTGCATACTTTAATTGCACATCATTTATTAGATCTATTACAGAATTTGGCTGTAATTGAGCTGTAGGCATGGTAGTTACCTTGTCTTCGCCTGTAATAAAATCTGGTCTAGCTATAAACGTTTCAGTAACTTCTCCAATTACTGTATTCGCCACAGCTTTAGACTGAGCATCTACATCTTTAAATTCATCCAATATTTTTTTGTCCGCTTCAACTGTTTTAGTTTGAATATTCTCTACTTCTATTCCTGTAATAATCCATTTTCCATCTGCTTTTTTTACACTAATATCTGCTTTAGATACTGCCCAACCTGCAAATCCAGGTTCTATAATTGGAGTATTGTTTATATTTTCAACATATTTAGCATGCTCATGCCCACCAAATATCACATCAAATTCAGGTACTTTGTTCGCCAGATCATAGATCCCAGCTCCCCCATATTCATCTTCTCTTCCCAAATGGAAAGATCCCACTAAGATGTCGTATTGACCATCTAATTCTTTTACAGTTTCTTGTACCGATTCTAATATTTCATTGAACTCCAGTCCTTTAAAGTGACTAGGAGAAGAAGATTCCCACATAGGTACATATGGAGGTATAACTCCTACTACAGCTACTCTAGCACCATTTACATTAAAAATCTGATATGGATTTACATAGTTCGATCCATCCTTTTTATTTTTAATATTAGCCGAAAGTACAGTTCCATTAAAGTTTGAAATGTTTCTTTCAATAAATTCTTTTTCAAAGTTAAATTCATGATTTCCTAAAGTCCAAATATCATAACCTATGCTGTTCATAGCTTCCACCATTGGATGCACTTCAAGGTCATTGAATAATTCTGATGAATTGTCTTGAACTGTATCTCCATCATCCATCAATATCATATTTGGATTTTCTGTTCTTAAAGTATTAATAATAGTCGATATCTTTGCTAAACCTGCATCGTCATCTTTACCATCTATTGCATAGTCATAAGGGTAAATTCTGCCATGTATATCGGACGTTGCCGCCACTCTGATAGTTTGTTCTGCTACCTCTTCCCTACCTTTTATAATAACTTCATGGGTCACCACCCTCTCAGTCATTTCCATTTTCACCGGCTCTTTCTTTTCTACCGATACATCGTTTGAATTGCAAGCCATAAAAATACTCACTATCAGTGTTACAGTTAAAAACTTTTTCATTTTTCCTCCTATACTATTTTTATTAAAGTTTATTATATAATTTAATTTTTTTCTCTTTTCTAAAAAATAGCCTGCCTTTTTTCTTTATCAGATATACTGAAATACTAGCAGTTATAGGAACTGTCAATACTATTCCTATACTCCCAGATAATGCTTGAATAAGTTCTATTGCTATCACCGGCATATTTATAAATTGCTTTGTGTTCATTTGAAATCCCCATATCATCAGCATTAGATTCAATGAACTCCCAGTAAATGCCAAGATCAATGTGTTGGTCATAGTACCCATTATATCTTTCCCTATGTCCATCAGGGACATAAAAAGGTCATCCAGATGAATATCCGGATTTCTTTTACATAGTTCATTACACGATGATGCGATAGACATAGCCACGTCATTTATCGCTCCTAAAGATGATATCAATATAGAAGTAAACATGAGACCGTTTATCTTCACGTGATAGTCTGCTGCTAGATACAAAATTTGTTCTCCTTTTTCCATGTGGATCCCTGTTAATTTGGATAAATTCCCAAAAATATAGGAGATAATCCCCGAAATCATTACCCCTGCAATAGTTCCCAATATAGCTGAATAAGTTTTCCTGTTAAAATCACTTATGAGCAAAAAAGTTACTACAGTTATTAATGAACATAAAAATATAGCCCAAGGAATTGGATCCCCCCCTCTAAATATTATAGGTATTAGAACAAATATTATGATTACTCCTGTAAATAAAAGAGATAGTATCGATTTAGCTCCACTTAAACGTCCAAAAATAAGTAATGTTAAACAAAATAATCCAATCAATATATAAATATATCGATCCATCTTATAGTTATAGAACCATACATGCTCTTTCCCATCTTTTTCTCTAATTGTGAATATAGCCTTCATCCCTGGTTTAGCAAATATGTTATGCCTATTGCTTAACACATTTATCACACTATATACTTGATCTTTATGCATTCCTTCCAATATCTTAACCTCTATTTTTTGTTTCCCAACATACCTTCCAGGAATCAACGGATCTGGATTTATAGTTTCTTCTTTTATAGACAAAACCTCTCCATCTACAAATTCGTAGTTAAAATATTTTTGTACTCCAAAATTTTTATTTACTTCCAACGATGTATAAATTATCCCTATAATAGATATAATTACAATAACTATCAATATTTTTTTATGCTTTGTCATCCTAAAATCATCCTTTTTTGTCATTTAAAAAATTTTTTTCTTTTTTTCACACTGTATTTAAGTATAAACTAAGCTAGTACTTTTTTCAAGTTTTATAAATAAATCAAACAAAAAATAGCTTCAATCCCCTCCCCCCATTTTGAGGGTTTTTCTGGTATAATATCATTATGAATACTAATATTACTCTTAAACGAATTTTAACCGTTGATAATTTAAAAGCTTTTCTCCACTTTATCAAAGCTACCCTTCTTTCATCTATGAAATTCAAGGACTCCTCTTTTGCTAACCATATTAACTCTCTCTTTAAGAATTGGTTTAAGAATACAAAATTACTCATTATGGACTAATTATTGCTATTCATACTTTTGGACAAGACTCTTCTATTCATCCACCTTTTCACGTAATTCTTTCCCTCGGAGGATTTTATAAAAATCAAATTTGGAAAAATTTAGACTTTTTTGCACATAAATTCTTCAATAACTCTTGGAAACACTTAGTTCTTAAAACTATCAGTAAAATTTATCTAACTGTAAATAAAACTAAAAAGATCATTTCTAAACGTTACTCTAAAAAGACTTTTTTATCAATCTAAAAGGGGAACCACTTAAAACTGATGAAAAGTCCATTAAATATATTGGACATTACCTTATGAGGCTTGCTATAGTGATACTAAAACTCAAAATAAGTTTTTTTTACAATATCTGTCGATTATAATTTCCTAGATAATAAAAAAGAGCCACCAAATTAATTGATGACTCCTTTAATTTTTTGAATTTCTTCAAAAAATAAAAAAGACTTGGCAAGTTCCTATCCTCCCAAGGGGCTGCCCCCTAAGTACTTTCAGCG
>NZ_JBAHZY010000147.1:0-26016 GCF_037132775.1 Psychrilyobacter sp. | reverse complement strand
AGGAGAATACCATTTATAGCAGCGGGGTCAGTACCCCTTGCACTATCTACCATAGCGTTTTTTTATCCGATATTAGGTAATGACTGGATAACATTTATATATTTGATGTGTACAGGATCTGTATTTTTTGTGTTCTATACTATAGTAGGCGCTCCATACAATGCCATGATTCCAGAGATAGGTAAGACCAAGGAAGATAGGCTTAATTTATCTACTTGGCAGTCTGTGTTTAGGTTGTTATATACTGCATTGGCTATGATTCTGCCGGGAGTTTTGATAAAAGTTATAGGAGAAGGCGATACTCAAAAAGGTGTCAGAGGAATGGTTATTGTCTTGGCTTTATTTTCTATCTTGCCGGCTATGATAACTATATTTGGTGTACCGGAGAAGAAGTTATCCCACGGGAGAAAATCTACAGAATCTTTAAAAAATTCAATTAAGATAATATTTAAGGATAGATCTATTATCTATTATCTACTGGGATTACTATTTTTCTTTGTAGGGTTTAATACTCTTCGTGGAACCATGAATTACTTTGTAGAAGATGTTATGGGACTCGGAAAGGGAGCTATAACTTTGGCTTCGGCTATATTATTTGGTATGTCAGCATTATTTTTCTATCCGACAAACAGACTCTGCAAAAAAATAGGATATAGAAAACCTATGCTAATTTCATTGGTTATTCTAGTGATTACATCTCTGTTGCTAAACTACCTTGGCCGAGGAGTGCCTGTTAAATATGGATTTGCATTGTTTGGATTGATTGGAATACCAGTTGCAGGTGCAGCGTTTATCTATCCGCCGGCAATGCTCAGTGAGATAGGGACACGCATCACCAAGGATAGCGGAACCCAGGTAGAAGGAATGTGTTTTGGGATTCAAGGTTTTTTCCTAAAGATGGCATTTTTGGTATCAATAGCTACCCTTCCAATATTATTAGTAGCAGGGTCTGGAAGTTTGATAGATGCTATGACCTCAAAACCACAGGGAGTAGAGAGAAGTGGCATATATGCAACCACCATATTTTCAGCAATCTCATTTGGGATTTCCTTTATTTTTTATTATCTTTATCCAGAAAAACAAGGGGAGGAAGATGGAGAGGGGAATTGAAAATTAATTGTTCCTTAATTTTTGTGGGGAAAAGTAGGAAAACCATTGATTTTTTTTGACTTATATGTTATCATGAGTGAAGCTAATGTGTGTTTTTAGTGACCTCCAAAATTAATGAACTTTTAATTAAAATGGAGATTATAATCACTTTAAAAGACCTCAGTGAGTAATGATTGGGAGGAAATAATGAACTTAAGAGATAGATTGATTGAAGAATGTAGAACATATCGTAGGGAAAATGGAGTTACACAAAGAGAGTTAGGGGAAAAATTAGGAAAACATACTTCAGCAGTTGGTAGATTTGAAATAGGAGCTATTGATCCTAGATTAAAATTTGTACAAAATCTATTAAATGCTATGGGAAAAGAAATTATCATAGTAGATAAAATTAGATAGTTGAGAGTTAAGGATTAGTATATTGCTAATCCTTTTTTTAATTAAACTTAATAAAAAAGAAATAATAAGACGAATGTCCTGTTTATTAGATAGATATTAGTGTATAATACTGAAAGTTTATAAAGGGAGTGATGAAAAGATGAAAAAAATGATAACATTTATAATGGTTGTTATGGCATTATTATTAACAGCATGTGGTGGAGCAAAGGAAGAAAAAGTAGAGGATGACGGAGCTTTAAAGGTTGGATTAGTATTATCTACAGGTGGATTAGGAGATAAATCATTCAATGACTTAGCTTATTCAGGTATTACAGAAGCACAAGATAAATTAGGGGTAAAAATAAAATATGTAGAACCGGCAAATGTATCGGAATTTGATCCGTTTTTAAGACAATTTGCAGAAGCAGATTACGATCTAATAGTTGGTATAGGATTCCAAATGAGAGATTCGATAGTTAAAGTAGCAGAAGAATATCCAGAAGTGCATTTTTTAATGGTAGATGAACCTATCGATATGCCTAATGTAATATCAGCTACATTCAATGAATCAGAAGGCTCATTTATGGCAGGAGTCTTAGCTGGGATGATGACAAAAACAAATACGATAGGATTTATAGGTGGAATGCAAGTACCTCTTATCAAAAGATTTGGAGATGGATTTATGGCAGGAGCAAAATATATTAATCCTGAAATAACTACATTTGAAGCTTATGTTGGAGGAAATAGTCCATTTAATGACCCAGCTCGTGGAAAAGAGATGGCATTATCTATGATTGATAGTAAAGCAGACATTGTATATCATGCAGCAGCAGGATCAGGAATGGGAGTATTTGAAGCGGCTAAAGAAAGAGGAGTATATGCAGTAGGTGTAGACTCTAATCAAGATGGAGTGGTACCAGGGACTGTGCTTACTTCTATGCTTAAAAAAGTAGACAGAGCAGTGTTTGATATAATCAAAGAGACAAAGGAAAAAGGATTTACAGCAGGACAAAAAGACTTTAATTTATCCAATGATGGTGTAGGAATAACGGATCTTCAATATACTAAAGATCAAATCGGTGAAGAAAAATTAAAAAGATTGGATCAAATAAAAGCTGATATTATATCAGGTAAAATTGATGTAAAAGCAGAGGTATCTAAATTAAATTAAAATAAATATTTTTTAGGAGTTGGTCTTATAAATAAACTTCTTTTTTTTTATGGGGAAATTAAAAAAATGAGATATAGCGGAACAAAAGATATTTAATTTTATAGGTGGCGAAAAAAAGTTGGAAAAGATAGATAGTCAAATTATGCCAAATTAGAGATTAGTCTAGAAAAATAGATTTTAAAATTATAAAACCAAAATTACAGGATAATGAATTAAAAAAGAAAAAATAGTAGAATTTGTGAACACACTTTAATTTAATTGTTGAATACGCAAAAAAAATGTGTTATTATAAATTAGAATTATATTTAATGGGAGGAAAAAGATGAAAAAAATATTAATATTACTTATAGTAGTTTTTGGTATGCTTTTAACTGCATGTGGAGGAAAGACAGAGGAAGTGAAAGAAGTTAATGCTGAAAAAACTCTTAATGTTGGGATAGTGTTATCTACAGGTGGGTTAGGAGATAAATCATTCAACGATTCAGCTTATAGAGGGCTTACTTTGGCAGAGGAACAATTAGGAATTAAATTTAAATATGTAGAACCAGCTTCTCCATCGGAAGATATTCAATTTTTAAGAGAATTTGCTGAAAATAACTACGATTTAGTAGTAGGTGTAGGATTCTTAATGAAAGATTCAGTAGAAATAGTAGCAAAAGAACATCCAAATGTTAAGTTTGCTATTATAGATGAAGTAATTGATGCATCTAATGTAACTTCATTAGTATTTGCAGAAGATGAAGGTTCATTCTTAGTAGGAGCTTTAGCAGCTATGATGTCAAAAACAAATACAATTGGATTTGTTGGTGGAATGGAAGTACCTTTAATTCAAAAATTTGAAAATGGATATGTTCAAGGGGCAAAATATATTAATCCTGATATCAAAGTAATTACTTTGTATACATCTGGACCAAATCCTTTTAACGATCCAGTTAGAGGAAAAGAGAGTGCAATTGCAGAATACAATCAAGGTGCAGATGTAATCTTCCATGCAGCTGGTGGAACTGGTACAGGAGTAATTGAAGGTGCTAAGGCTATGGGAATCTATGCAATCGGTGTAGACTCAAACCAAGATTACGTAGCTCAAGGAACAGTACTTACTTCTATGATTAAAAATGTAGACCAAGCAGTATTTGCAACAGTAAAAGATGTTAAAGAGGGAACTTTTAAATCAGGAGTAAACAGATTTGGTGTAGCTAACAATGGTGTAGGAACTTCTGAATTTGAATACACTAAAGATATCATCGGGGAAGAAAAAATAGAAAAATTAAAAGAAATTAGACAGGGTATAATTGATGGTTCAATCAAATTAAAATAATTTTTAAAACCTAGGATCTTTCCTAGGTTTTTTTATTTGTAAAATGGTTTATAATAAGTTGATTTTTTGTTATAATTGAATTAGATTTTAAAAAAATAGTTTTATAAGATACCGTAGAAATTAAAAATCAATTAAATTTTAGAAGGGATGAAAAATTATGTGTGATGCTATATATATTCATATTCCATTTTGTGTAAAAAAATGCGGATATTGTGATTTTCTCTCATTTTCATGTGAGGAAAAAAGTAAGGCAGATAGGGGTGAATATGTAGAAAAGTTAATAGAGGAGATAAAATTATATCCTCTATTAAAATATGACACTGTTTATTTTGGAGGTGGAACACCATCTCTCTTGGAAGTAGAAGAGATAGAAAAAATCCTAGGAGAACTAACTATAGGAGAGGGGGCTGAGATAACTTTGGAAGTGAACCCCCAGACAGTAGATATAGAAAAATTAGAGAAATTAAAAAAAATAGGAATCAACAGACTGAGTATTGGAATCCAAAGTTTTAATGACGAAAAATTAAAAATTTTAGGTCGAATTCACAGTAAAGAGATGGCTCTAAATACCTATAACGATGCTAGGAAAGCAGGATTTGCAAATATTAGTATAGACCTTATATTTGCAACCCCTGATCAGACCATTGAAGAACTAGAAAAAGATTTGGATATAGTTGAAAGACTATCTCCGGAACATATATCTATATATTCCCTGATCTGGGAAGAGGGAACAAAGTTTATGGATCTTTTGGATAGTGGGAAGTTGAATCCACTAGATAACGATTTGGAAGCGAAGATGTATGAACTCATAATAAATAGGCTGAAAAAAATAGGATATCTTCACTATGAGATATCTAATTTTGCCAAAGAAGGATATGAGGGAAGACATAATAGTAAATATTGGAAAAATGTAGAATATATAGGAGTCGGGCTGGGAGCTTCTGGATATTATAAAGGAATTAGGTATAAAAATGAGGTAAAACTATCTGATTATTATAAAAAGATAGATATCGCTAGAAACCCCATAATGGAAGAAGAATTGGTCAGTGATAAGGACAGACTAGAAAATTATTATATTCTAGGGCTTCGCCTTCTAAATGAAGGAATAGAGACAAAAAATAATATTTACATGGAAAAAATAAGAAAACTATATAAAAAAGGATATTTAAAAATTGAGGAAGATAGATATAAGTTAACATCTAAGGGACTTATGTTTGCAAATGATGTTTTTGTGGAAATTATGGAATAGAGGGGGATTTATGGGAATAAGAGAAAATATTTTAGAATTGAAAAATGATATAGAAAAATATTCACCTAATCCAGTAGGAGTGACACTGCTGCCGACTACGAAATATGTGGATGCTCAAGGTGTATTAGAAGTAGTAAAAGCAGGTTGCAAGGTTGTAGGAGAAAATAGGGTACAGGCTTTAGAAGAAAAAAAAATAATTTTGGAAAATTTAGGATTGGAAGATATAAAATGGCACTTTATTGGAAATTTACAAAAAAATAAGGTGAAATATATTGCTCCTTATATTGATATGATTCATTCTGTCAACAAAATTTCTCTGGCAAAAGAGATAGATAAGAGAGCTAAGCAAAATAATAGAAGGATAAAAGTGTTATTAGAGGTAAATATATCCAAAGAAGAAAGTAAAGAGGGATATTCAATAGAAAGATTGTATGAGGAGTTACCAATCCTTTTAAAATTTGAAAATATAGAGATTTGTGGTCTTATGACTATGGCACCTTTTACTGAGGATGAAAAAGAGATAAGAAAGGTATTTTCAGATCTAAAAAAATTAAAGGAGGAATTAAATAAAACACATTTTAACGGGAATTTGCTAGAACTTTCTATGGGAATGACAAATGACTATAAAATAGCTCTTTCGGAGGGGGCAACAATACTTAGAGTTGGGAGTAAAATATTCAAGTAGGAGGAGATAATTATGGAATTATTCAAAAATTTCAAACAAGTTTTAGGGTTTGAGGGTGCAGAAGAATCGAGTGAAATGGAAGATGAAATAATGGTTGAAAAGGAGGAAGAAGAAGAAAATGAGGAAGAGAATCTGTCAGTGCCATCATCACCTGGACTAATCTTAAAGAGTAATGTATATAAAAATAATGAAAATATAAGCGACTATCAAACTATTTTTGTCAATCCTACTGATTTTGAAGAGTGTAAAAAGATTGCAAACTATATAAATAAAGAAAAAATTGTAACTATAAATTTAGAGCGTCTAAGCAATGAATCGGCTCAAAGGATGTTAGATTTTTTAAGTGGAGCTATGGAAGTAAAGAAAGCCAGGTTTATAACTGTGAGTAAAAAGGTATATGTATCTGTACCTGATGGGATAAAATCCTATGTAGAGGATGAAAATAAAAATAATGAAATATTTGGATAGAAAAAAAGTTCTAACGTCTAATGAGTTAGAACTTTTTTTTAGTAAACTACAGGTCTTATTATTTGGTGGATCAGGAAAAAAATGGTATAATGTTTTGTTTACTAATAAAGTAAAAAAACAATTTATTTAGAGGGGATAAGACTCCTTGAGCATTTTAAAAGGATGGTGGAACAAATATGAAAGCATTAGCACTTTTTTCAGGTGGGTTAGACAGTAGTTTAGCTATTAAATTGGTACAAAAGCAAGGGATAGAGGTTATAGCACTTAATTTTGTATCTCATTTTTTCGGTGGGAAAAACGAGAAAGCAGATAATATGGCTAAACAATTAGGAGTGAAATTAGAATATATAGATTTCAGTACAATTCATACAGAAATAGTAAAAAACCCTCCAAGTGGAAGGGGGAAGAATATGAATCCATGTATTGATTGTCACACTCTTATGTTTAAAAAAGCAGGAGAATTATTAGAACAATATGAGGCTAGTTTTTTGATATCTGGAGAGATTTTAGGACAAAGACCTATGTCACAAAATTTTAGTTCATTAAATAGAGTTAAAAAATTATCTGGTGTAGAGCTAGGAGATCTAATAGTAAGACCATTATGTGCTAAGTTATTACCTATCACAAAACCTGAGGAATTAGGATGGATCGACAGGGAGCAATTAATGGATATTAATGGAAGAAGTAGAAAAGTTCAGTTGGAATTGGTAGAAAAATGGGGTATCGTAGAATATCCGACTCCTGGTGGAGGATGTATGTTGACAGAACCAAATTATTCTAAAAGGTTAAGAACTTTAGAGGAAGATGGATTTTTAGACGATCAATATTCACACTTATTTCATCTAGCGAAAAGAGGAAGATTCTTTAGACTAGAGAGTGGTAAATATCTATTTGTTGGAAGGGAAAAGGATGATAACTTCAAGCTTTCTGAATATAAAGAATACGGAACTCTTTATATTGCAGGAGCAGGGACTCCGGGACCGGCTATTGTAGGATATGGAGATCTGACTGAAGATCAAATTACCTTAGCTCAAAATTTATTTTCAAGATATTCACAGGCTAAGGGGAAGAAAAAAATTCAAGTAGTTATTAATGAAAAGATTGTAGATGTAGAAGAAGTAAATTTAGAAAAATTAGCTGAAGATATAAAAAAATATTTAGTATTATGAATAACAAAAAGGTTATTGGCATAATTTGTCTATAACCTTTTTTTTTGAATTATACTTATTCAAAAGAAGAAAAAAGATATGGAAATAGAAAAAAGCAAACATTCCTATGATGAATGAAATGAATGGATTGGGATATTCAGGATGAATACAATGAATAGGAATGTCGTGAAATTATATACTATATGAATGTTATGAATGATATTTTAATTTTTCTATATACGCCCTCCAAAAGGTAAAAAAACAATAGTAGTATAATTAAGGTCAATAGTCATTAGTATAAATGGTGTGCGAAGAATCGTATATATATTGTGAATGTTAACGAATGTATTTTTTAAAATGTTTATACTTGTTGGAAAGAAGAAAAATAGAATGAAATAGTATGAAAACAAAGCATTCCTATGATGAATTAAATAAATGAGTCGGCATATACAGGATGAATATAATGAATTGTGTGAAAAGAAGAAAAAGAAGTAAACTCTATTGAGGAAAGAAAAATAATCTCAGTAAAATTAGGATTTCTATAGTTTCTAAAATTAGAGGGAATATCTTTAAAATATTGAAAGCGAACAGGGCTAAATTTATTCCAAAAAATAAAATTAGAGGAAAATTTTTTTTCATTTTTAAGGGTAAAAATATCTATAGATAGAGGATGGAGGTGAAAAGTATTAGATATTCATTTTTTGAATGGTGTAGATTAGAATCGATTTAAAAAATGAGAAAATTATTAGGAAAGACTACATTAATCATATGTTATATATATGATTTAAGGATAATTATATATTAATTTTTTCTTAAATGATTAATTTTTAAACAAAAAGTTTGATTTTAGGTGTATACTGTATTAGTGTAAGAATAAATCATATATTCAATTAATCAATAGTACATATAAAATCCGACGAGAATAGTTGAGAGTCTTTGCCTACAATATTTATTTTAAATAAAAAAATGTTATGTTCCTGTGTTTAATATATTATGGATGTGATGTGAAAGAGACATAAAATATACGAGTAAAAAGATATTGGGAGTGTGAAGTGAAAAAATGGAATTAAATGTTAAAAGACCTGTTTGGGTAGAGGTCAACCTAGATAATTTGGGACACAATATGAGGGAGATAAAAAAACATATAAAACCAGGAACTGAAGTCATGGCAGTAATAAAAGCTGATGCCTATGGTCATGGAGCTTTGGGAGTGATAGATACTCTAAAAGCAGAGAATATAAATAAATTTGCAGTAGCAGTACTATCGGAAGCTATAGAAATAAGAAATAAAGATAAAGATATACAAATTGTATTACTAGGATATACTCCAGATGCGAATTTAGAAGAGGTAATTAAATGGGATATAACTCCTACGATATATTCTCTCAGACAAGCTAAAGTATTGGATAGACTAGCAAGACAACATAGGAAAAAAATTGCGGTACATATAAATGTAGATACAGGGATGCATAGGGTAGGATTACCTATAAAACATAGGACTGTAGAAGTTATAAAAGAGATAAGTGAGATGGATAACTTATATTTAGAGGGAGTATATACGCATTTTGCAGTAGCTGATGAAGCAGACAAATGGTATACCATAAAACAGGTAGAGAAATTTAAATATATAATAGATGAACTGGAAAAACTAGGTATAGAAATACCTATAAAACATGTATCAAATAGTGCCGCTATATTAGATCTACCAGAATTTAACTACGATATGGTAAGGGCAGGACTTCTCATGTACGGACACTACCCATCGGAAGTACAGGAGAAAGATAAGGTAATAGAATTGAAACAGGTGATGTCACTGCACAGCAAAATCTATCATATAAGAACATTGGAAAAAGGCGAGTCAATAAGTTATGGGCTTACATATACGGTAAATAGGGAATCTCGAACAGGGCTGATACCAATTGGGTACGCCGATGGATACAGTCGTGGACTCAGTAATAAAGGAAGAGTGATTATCAAGGGTAAAAATGCAGTGGCAAAAGTAGCCGGAGCCATCTGTATGGATAAATTTGTAGTAGATATTACAGGTTTAGATGTAGATGGAGGGGACGAAGTTATCTTATTTGGAGAAGATGAATATAATAGCGTGACTCCAGAAGATATAGCAAATATGTTGGGGACAATAAGTTATGAAGTTCTATGTAATGTAAGTAAAAGGGTTCCTAGAGTATATAAAAAAGATAATAAAATTATAGAGATAAAAGATGAAGTATTAGATAAAATAAATTTAAATTTTTAATTTTCGCCAATGGCGACAAGGGGGTAAAATGAGAAATATTAAGGTAGCAATATGGGGATTTGGAGCAATGGGTAGTGGAATGGCTAAGGCACTTTTGAATAAAAAAGGGATAGATATCGTAGGTGTATGTGACCTTCATCCAGATAGAGTAGACAAGGAGATGCATGAAGTTTTGGGGATAAATAAGAGAGATAGAGCTCCTGTTTATATAAATGGAAATATAGATGAAGTATTGAAAGAAAAATCTTGTGACGTATGTCTGTGTGCTACAGACTCATTTGTAAAAAAAGCATTTCCTAGGTTAAAGTTAGTGTTGGAAAAAAAGATAAATGTAATATCTACAGCAGAAGAGATGTCTTATCCAAAGGCACAGAGCCCGAAGGAAGCATTAGAATTAGATAAAATAGCAAAAGAAAACGGTGTATCTATATTGGGAACTGGGATAAATCCTGGGCTGATGATGGATCTATTGGTATTGACATTAACAGGTGCTATGATAGATCTTACACATATAAAATCAGAGAGAATAAATAGCTTATCTCCATTTGGTCATGCAGTTATGGAAGAGCAGGGAGTAGGACTTAGTAAAGACAGTTTTATAGAGCAAGATAAAGCAGGGACTTTGGCAGGACATGTTGGCTTTGAAGAATCTGTAAATATGATGACAGATGCAGTAGGATGGAAATTAGACGGACCATTAACAACTTCTATGGCTCCTATAGTGACAGATGTTCCCCGTGAAACACCTTATATAAAAGTAGAAGCAGGATATGTAGCAGGATGTTCTATGCTAGGAGACGGATATGTAGGTGGAGAGAAAAAAGTAGAGATGGTTCACCCGCAACAAATAGAACCACAGCTAGGGGGAGTAGAAACAGGTGACTATATCACATTAACTGGAACTCCTAATATTAATATGGCGATAACTCCTGAAATAGATGGTGGAATAGGAACTATCGCAATGTGTATAAACATGATTCCTCAAATTATAAATTCTAGACCTGGGTTAAAAACAATGATTGATCTGCCTATTCCTAGATGTATAGTAGGAGATTATAGAGATATGATAGAGGTAGAACTTAATTAGTTAAAAATTGGAAGTTGAGAATTGAAAATTGAAAATTATTGCTACCATCTTCCTCTGAGGGAAAAGGAAATAAGATGAGAATAAGGGTATTTAGGAGGTAAAGAAATATGTTGGCTAAAAAAGGTGACTGGGTAATGATTTATAACATAGTATTGGAACCAAAAGATAGAGCACCTCAAATACCAGAGGAGACAAAAAAAGTTCCGTTGGAGATGTGGATAAAGGGATTTTTATTAGCAGATACAAAGGTAGGAGAGATGGCAGATATAGAAACAATAGTGGGGAGAAAGGTTAGTGGAAAATTAGTGGAAATCCATCCTAATCATAAACATAACTATGGAAACCATATACCTGAAATTTTACAGATAGGGAAAACCCTGAAGGAACTACTTTTTTGTGGGGAGGATAAATAATGGATAGAAGTTATAACGCCGTGATGTCTAGAAAGACAGAGATAATGAAAAAAGCTGTAGGAATAGATTATGATACCTTTGAGAAAGAAGGGATCGATTTTGACTATGAAGCTATGATGAGAGAAGCTGGATATTCTTTGGAAGAGATAAAAAAAATACAAGGGGAAACCGGAGTTGGAAATACTCCTATATATGAACTTAAAAATTTGACTAAGTTAGCTAGAAAGATGGCTCCTGCAGGAAAGGGAGCTAGAATTTTCTTAAAAGATGAAGCATCTAATCCGTCTGGAAGTTTTAAGGCAAGACGTGCTGCTATAGCAGTATATCATGCAAAGAAACTAGGATATAAGGGAGTTATCGCTGCCACTTCTGGAAACTATGGAGCAGCAGTAGCATCTCAGGCAGCGATGCTAGGATTAAAATGTATAATAGTGCAGGAATGCTATGACAGTCGTGGGAAAGGACAGCCTGAAATTGTAGAAAAAGCTAGAAAGTGTAAAGCTTATGGAGCTGAGGTAGTCCAACTGACTGTAGGGCCTGAATTATTCTATTCATTCTTAAATTTACTGGAAGAAACAGGATATTTTAATGCTTCACTTTATACACCATTTGGTATTGCAGGGGTAGAAACACTGGGATCAGAACTCGTAGAACAGATAGTGGAAAAGACAGGAAAACAACCTGATGTAGTGGTATGTACCAATGCAGGAGGGGGAAACCTTACTGGAACTGCCCGTGGAATGATAAAAGTAGGAGCAGAAGATGTAAAAGTAGTGGCGGCAAGTGTAAATTTAAAAGGATTACACATGGCATCAGACAGTGATTTTAATAAAAAATCATTTACAACAGGACATACTGGATTTGGTATACCATTTACAACTAATCCAGACAGATCGGATGTACCTAGATCGGCAGCTAGACCCCTTAGATATATGGATAGATATGTAACAATAACTCAAGGAGAAGTATTTTATATGACAGAATCTTTGGCTCAGTTAGAAGGGCTAGAGAGAGGACCTGCTGGAAACACATCCTTGGCAGCAGCTTTTTCCATAGCACAGGAAATGAATGAAAATGAGATCATAGTGGTACAGGAAACAGAGTATACAGGTGCAGGAAAGCATATTCAACCACAGTTATCCTTTGCAAGGGACAATGGAATAGATTTACATTTTGGTGATCCTAGAGATGAAGTTCCTGGAAAGAGTATAATATTGCCGGAACATCCAAATATGATAAAAGCTGTAGACTTAGATATGGATAAGATAAGAAAATCGTATATAAAAAATATGGTAAAGAAAAATTCTGGAAGCAAAGAATTTACTGCTGAAGAGCTTAACTATATTGCTGTTGAAACAAACTTAACGGTAGAGGAAGTAAAAGGAAGATTAAAATAAAATTTATGGAAAAAAAGAAGGTAAAGAAAATTCTGATAGCAGGGAATTTACTGCGGAAGAACTCAATTATATTGCTCTTGAGACCAAATGACAATAAATAAAAAAATTGAGGGGATGATGTTTTGAAAACAAAAATAATAGGGGTACCATTAAACTTTGGAGCCAACAGATGTGGTTTGGAATTTAGTGTAGACAATTTTATAGAAAAATATCCAAAATATAGAGATAAGATAGAGGTTTTGGAAGTGGAAGTACAGAAAGAAGATTTTTCCATAAATGGTGCTAAATATCTGAATACAGTGGCAAAAACATGTGAAAAATTAGCTGTCAGTGTAAATAAAATAGTAAAGGATGGAAATTTTCCCATTAGCTTGGGAGGAGATCATGCCATAGCAATAGGAAGTATAGCTGGGGTATCCAAAGAAAAAGAGATCGGGATATTATGGATGGATGCTCATGGAGATATGAATACTCCTGAGATAAGTGATACAGGACATATACATGGAATGCCACTAGCTACCTCTGTAGGACATGGACATTCTAAATTGATAGATTGTTTCTACAAAGGAACTAAGGTAAAAACAGAAGATGTAATCCTATTTGGGACTAGAGATATAGATGAGGAAGAGCAAAAATTGATAGATGAATTAGGGATTAAAAACTATAGCTGGAAAATGATAGCAGAGATGGGGTTTGAAAAAGCTCTAGGAGAGGTAAAAGAATTCTTTAAAGATAGAAATCTACATATTAGTTTTGATCTGGACGGGATAGATCCTAAAGAAATAACAGCTGTTGGAACACCTGTTGTAGGAGGGCTTAGTCGTGAAATGGGTAAGACTTTGCTGTCAGAAATGATAGATACGGCATCTGTAACATCTATAGATATAGTGGAGTATAACCCGGTATATGAAAAGGGAGCGGAAACTTCTGAATATGTAGATGAGTTACTCCAATTAATAGAGAAAAAAATAAATTTAATTTAATAGAGGCAGTTGTTAAGGCTGCTACAGATGAAACTGCAAGGGCTACCCTTGCAGTTTCGCCATAGGCGATTAGGGGGGATAAGATGAAAAAATATTTAGAAAGAGAGGATGATTTCGAAGCAAGAAGAAAACATCTTCATAATTTAACAGATGAAGAAGTAAAAAAAAAATTTTGGGAATTAGCAGAAAAATTGATAGATCCAATGTTAGATCTAGCTAAAACACATACGACACCATCAATTGAGAGATCTGTACTCCTAAGAATGGGGTTTTCAAGTATAGAAGTTAAACCTTTGGTAGATGGAGCAATAGATAGAGGGCTTATGGGGAAGGGTGTAGGTCATTTAGTATATAAAATATCAGAAGAAAAAAATATTTCTATCCGGCAAGCAGGGGAAGAGATGATCGAAGGGAACCATTGGGATACCCTTATGGAAATTTTTAAGGGAGGTAAAAAATAATGAAAAAATTAATACCAACTGAAAAGATGGACATAAGAGAAATATTAAGTGACCTTGAAAATTACAGACCTAAGAGAAGGGGCTGGACTTGGAGAGAGAAGGTAAAAAAATTAAAGATGGGAGCATTTGAATATACTAACTGCTCGGAACCATTAAAAAATTCTATTGGGATCCCAGCATCTAGATATTTTGATAATTTAGATCCGCAGCCTGAAGAAGTAATCACAACAGAGATAGCATCAGGAAGATTTGAAGACGATATCAGAAGGATGAGGATGGCAGCATGGCATGGAGCAGATCACCTTATGGTAATCAGAACTGCTGGACAATCTCATTTTGATGGATTAATAGAGGGGACACCACAAGGGATTGGGGGAGTACCTATCACTAGAAAACAAGTAAGAGCACAAAGAAAAGCTTGTGATATGATAGAGGAAGAAGTAGGAAGACCTATAAACTATCATTCATATGTATCTGGAGTAGCAGGACCTGACGTAGCAGTAATGTTTGCAGAAGAGGGTGTGAATGGAGCTCATCAAGATCCTCAATACAATGTACTTTATAGAAATATAAATATGGTAAGATCATTTATAGATGCAGCAGAATCAAAAAAAATAATGGGGTGGGCTGAGATGGCTCAAATAGATGGAGCCCATAATGCCAATGCAACAGCTAGAGATGCATGGAAGGTAATGCCGGAACTTATGGTTCAGCATGGACTTAACTCTATATTTTCTTATAAATCAGGGATAAAGAAAGAAAATATATGTTTATCTACAGTACCTCCTACAGCAGCACCAGCACCATCTATGAAATTTGACCTACCATATGCAGTAGCTCTTAGAGATCTATTTTCAGAGTATAAGATGAGAGCTCAAATGAATACAAAATATATCACTTCATCTTCTAGAGAAGCTACAGTAACTCATGTACTGAATATGATGATTTCTAGATTGACAAGTGCTGACATTCAATCTACAATCACACCAGACGAGGGAAGAAATGTCCCTTGGCATGTATATAATATAGAGGCTTGTGATACTGCTAAACAAACTTTAATAGGCTTAGATGGATTACTAGAGATGGTAGAAGTAAGAAAAGATGGATACATGGGAAAAATGGTAAGAGAATTAAAGGAAAGAGCTGTACTTTATTTAGAAGAGATGATAGAAACAGGTGGATATTTTGAAGCTGTAGAAAAAGGCTTCTTCGTAGATTCGGGGTTCTATCCTGAAAAAAATGGTGATGGAATTGGAAGGAAAAAAGATGGTGGAGTAGGAGCAGGAAGAGTATTTGCAAGAGATGAAGATTATATGGCTCCTGTAACAGGACATTTTGGAAATAATAATATAGATCAATATGGAGCTACTAATCCAGCTGATTTAATCAATGGCTGCACATTTGAAGATCCAGACAAGATTGTATATATCGATGAGTTAGACGAAGTAGACAATGTAAATGTAAGAATGGCAGAAAATGAGGAGTATAGATCTACATCTAAGATCAAGCCAGAGGTAGAATGGTTGGCTGACGGTACTGTACAAATAGAATTATTCTTGCCTACAAGTCAGAGAGTAGCAGAATTTGCAGCTATTGAATTTGCGAAGAAGATGAATCTTACAAATCCAGAAGTAATTCATTCTGAAGTTATGCATATAAGTGAAGGAACTAGAGTACAAGTTAAAGGAAAGGTTGAATTTGATCTGGATCTAGATACTTTAGTAATTCCACCTGAGCCTGAAGTTATGTCAGACGATGAGATCAGAGAATTAGTGGAAAAATATGATATGAAGATTGTGGCAGGAACTGTAGGAGAAGATGAACATTCAGTAGGACTTCGTGAAGTTATAGATATAAAACATGGAGGAATAGAGAAATTTGGAATGGAAGTTGAGTATTTGGGAACTTCTGTACCTTGTGAGAAATTAATTGATGCAGCTGTAGAACTAAATGCTGATGTAGTATTAGCTTCTACAATCATCTCCCATGACGATGTTCATTATAAAAACATGAAAAAATTACATGAATTAGCTGTTGAAAAAGGGATCAGAGATAAGATCATCATCTGTGCCGGAGGAACTCAGGTAACTCCTAAAATAGCTAGAAAAAATGGGATGGATGAAGGATTCTCGAGAAATGATAAAGGAGTAAATGTAGCTTCATTCCTAGTAAAAAGAAAGAAAGAAATGATGGAAAAGAAATAAAACTTCTTCCTTGGTTACTATAAAGACCTCATCCTTTCATATGGTTTCTCCTAAATTAGGAGAGGTCAATGAGGGGGTTTAAAGAAAATATGCTAACAAGAAAGGTTAAACATGTATCCGCGAAAAAATGTGGTATAATTTGGTTTAAAGAGAATATGCTAACAAGAAAGGAGTTGAAAATATTATGAAAATAGATGTTTTGGTAGCAGAGATAGGGAGTACTACAACAGTTGTCAATGCATTTGGAGATTTAGCTGAAGAAGAGCCTAAATTTATAGGGCAGGGGCAAGCTCCTACTACGGTAGATCAAGGGGATGTAAATCTAGGTCTTATGGATGCTATCTATGATCTAGAGGAAAAATTAGGGATTAAAGAGATAGAATATGATGAGTTCTTAGCTACAAGTAGTGCGGCAGGTGGTCTCAAGATGACGGTTCATGGATTGGTATATGATATGACAGCCAAAGCAGCAAAGGAAGCAGCCCTTGGAGCAGGAGCAAATATTCATCTGGTTACATCAGGAAAACTGAGAAGAACCGATCTAAAGGAAATAGAAAAAATCAAACCAAATATAATTTTACTTGCTGGAGGAGTGGATTATGGTGAGCGAGATACAGCTCTATATAATGCAGAACTTCTTGCTAATCTTAGCCTGAATGTCCCTATAATTTATGCAGGGAACATCCAAAATTGTGAGGAAATCAAGTTAATATTTGAGGACTATGGCAAGGAAGACCTTTTAAAAATAGTAGAAAATGTATATCCTAAGATAGATCGACTAAATGTCGAGCCTGTAAGACGTGTAATTCAAGATGTTTTTGAAGAACATATCATCCATGCTCCGGGAATGGAGAGGGTAAGAGATATAGTAAGCGGGCCTATAGTACCAACTCCGGGAGCAGTAATGGAAGCTTCTAAGATCTTAAAAGAAGTTATAGGGGACCTGGTAACTATAGATGTAGGAGGAGCTACTACAGATATTCACTCGGTAACCGATGGCAGTGAGGAGATAATGAAAATTTTAATCTCTCCAGAACCTATAGCCAAGAGGACTGTTGAAGGAGACTTGGGAGTCTACGTAAATATGAAAAATATAGTTGGGATAATAGGAGAAAAAAACTTAGCTAAAGAGCTATCTTTGGAGAAGGAAGAACTGACAGAACACCTCCTAAATTTCCCACCTATTCCTAAGAGTGAAGTTGAGAAAAAATTAGTAGAGATTTTCACAGAAAAAGCAGTAATTATGTCAATTCATAGACATGCTGGAGGATATAGACACCTCTTTGGTGAAACTAAAAAAATTCTTGCAGAAGGAAAGGACCTTACCAGTGTTAAGTGGATAATAGGGACTGGAGGAGCATTGACTAAACTGCCAAACAGGATGGAGATCTTAAAAAAAGTAGTAGCCAGTAATAAGGGAGATAAACTCCTGCCTACACCAGAGGTGAAAATATTGATAGATAATGATTATATTATGGCTTCTTTAGGAGTCCTATCAAAATATAATAAAGAATCAGCTATTAAATTGCTCAAAAAAAGTTTGAAGATCGAGGAGGAGGAAGCTTTATGACCGAATACCCAAGGGTAGTAGTAGATCTAAGTAAGATAAGAGAAAATGTAAAATTTTTGACAAAAAAATGTAAGGAATCCCAGATAGATGTAGTGGGGATAACTAAGGTTTTTTCAGGAAGTACAGAGATAGCCAAGGTACTGGTGGAGGGAGGAGTAAGATATTTAGGAGATTCTAGAGTGGAAAATTTAAAAAAATATGAAAATCTAGATGTTCCCAAAATGATGATTCGTCTACCTATGAGGTCCCAGATAAAAGAAGTGATAAAATACGTGGATATAAGTTTAAACAGTGAAATATCTACTATAGCTCTTTTAAATGAGGAGGCAGAAAAGCAATATAGGACCCACAGGATTATCCTGATGCTTGAACTAGGAGATCTCAGAGAGGGGATCTTGCCAAAAGATGTAGAGAACTATATGGATCAAATAAATACTATGAAAAATATTAAATTAGAAGGGATAGGTGTAAACCTCACATGTTATGGAGGGATCATTCCTAGCTTTGAAAATTTAGGACAATTAGAAAAAATTTCAGAATTAATAGAGAAAAAGTATAATTTAAAACTAAATATTATATCAGGTGGAAATTCTAGTAGTTTAGATCTATTGTTGAAAAACAATATGCCATCTAAAATAAATAATTTAAGGTTAGGAGAAGCACTTATTTTTGGTAGGGAAACAGCCTATGGAAAAGATCTGAAAGGATGTTTCTACGACAGTGTAAAATTAGAGGTAGAAATAATAGAATTAAAAGAAAAACAATCTCACCCAGTTGGGGAAATGGGATTTAATGCTTTTGGGAAAAAACCTACATTTATAGATAGAGGAACGAGAACACGTGCTATTTTAGCTATTGGAGAACAAGATGTAGACCATTCTAGCTTGAAAGTAATAGATGAAAAATTAATAATTTTAGGAGCTAGCAGTGATCATTTGCTACTCGATGTAACAGATTCAGAAAAGGAATATAAGGTAGGAGATATAGTGGAATTTAAGCTAGATTATGGTTCTCTTTTACAGTTGACTACATCGCCTTATGTGAAAAAAGTATTTGTTTAAACTTGACAAGAATAATAAATTATAATAGAATGACTCTTACAAAAGAAAAAATTAAATAGAGGTTGCAAATATTAAAGAGTAATTTTAGGCTAGCTATGACAAGCTTTGACCCTAAGATAAAAGGTAAATTTGCCGAAACACGAAGAAAAAAGTCGAAAGTCTTTGTGTTGGGATTATGGAAAATATCCATAATACTGTCACCGTATAAAATTGGTGATGTACTATTGAATGATTTTGAGCATAGACTTTATTTAAGTTTTATTGTTGGGGTTATTGATAGTGTTATCGATAGCTCTTTTTGTTACTTATAAATAAAAAAAATCAGGAGGGAATTGATTATGGGGAGTAAGATGAAAAAGGAAACGACACTGATGTACGCACTGATACCGTTGTTATTTTTAATGGGAAGTTTATTTTATGCAATTCAAATTGCACAAATTGATGTACACATACCTATTTTAGCATCAGCATTTTTTGCAGCAGGAGTTGCAATATTTGGTCTGAATTATACATGGGCTGAGATAGAAGAGGGAATGATAGATACTATCAAGGTGTCTTTACAAGCAATTATAATTCTTATGATAATCGGAATGGTAGTAGGAACTTGGATTCAATCTGGTATAGTACCAACTATGATTTTTTACGGATTAAAGATCTTGTCACCAGGAATATTTTTACCTGCAACACTTATTATATGTGCTATAGTAGCTGTAGCAACTGGTTCATCATGGACAACAGCAGCAACAGTCGGTATCGCACTTATTGGTGTAGGAGAAGGACTTGGAATACCTAGAAATATAGTAGCAGGTGCCATTATTTCAGGAGCATATATGGGAGACAAATTATCACCATTATCGGATACGACAAATTTAGCACCAGCAATGGCAGGGACAGATTTATTTACACATATTAGGCATATGCTATATACAACAGTACCTAGTTTCATTATAACTCTGATTATGTTTGCATTTCTTGGAAGAAAGTATACAGGAGTAGCATTAAATACAGAACTGATCGACAAAATATTAGGTACTCTAAGTGGAAACTTTAATCTTAATCCTATATTATTATTGGTACCGGTTATTGTAATCGGTGCAGTAATGATGAAGGTTCCAGCAATTCCAGGATTATTTGGAGGGGCTATCCTAGGTGGAATAGCATCTATTGTTTTCCAAGGAGCTTCAGTAGGATCAGCATTGACCGCTTTACATTATGGTTATTCAGGTGAAACGGGGTTAGCAATGGTAGATGATCTATTAAATAGAGGAGGGCTTGACTCTATGATGTGGACTATTTCGTTAATTCTTTGTGCAATGATCTTAGGTGGGATCATGGAGAAAACTCAAATGCTGGCAACTTTAGCATTGAAGATTTTATCTGTGGCACACACTACAGGAGACCTTATTTTGGTAAGTATAATAACTCCGATTTTTGTAAATACAGTAGCTGGAGATCAGTATCTTTCAATAGTTATTACAGGAAGAATGTTTAAAGAAACCTATGCAGAAAGAGGATTACATCCAAAAAATCTTTCTAGATCACTTGAAGATTCAGGAACTCTGACATCACCATTAATTCCATGGAATACATGTGGAGCATATATGATAGCAACCTTAGGGCTGGCACCATGGACATATGTTCCGTATTGCTTCTTAAACTTAATCAATCCAGTTATAGCTGTAATATATGGATATACAGGGTTCTCAATTGAGAAGTTAGATAAGAATGGGGATAAAGCTAAGGAAAATGAAAAAGTAGAAATAGAAGCATAGAAAAAAAGAAAAATCCCTCCTAATTTAGGAGGGATTTTTCTTTTTAAAAAATATGATAATTATTTACTTTATGATAACCTCTTTTACCCTTCCGACTTGTCCATCTGTAAGTCTCACTTTTATTCCATGAGGATGAAATGTACTGTTAGTCAGGAGATCCTGTACTGTTCCATAAGTTAATTTACCACTTCTTTGGTCATTTTTTAAAACAATTGCTACCTCTATACCAGGTTTTACATTGTTTCTATTTCTTCCATCCATTATAATTACTCCTTCTATCTATTTGATTTTGTTTCGAATAATTTCACCATGAAAATAACTATTTTGAAAACCGAAAATTATTTTATATCTTTGATAAATTCAAATCCAGCGACAGTTTTTATTCCCAAACCAGGTTCGTTGGATAAGATTATCCTAGGTCCATCCATGATGATACCGCCATCTAATGGATTTTGGCGACAGAGAGCCGGACCGTCTAAATCTATCCGAGTTATAACAGAACTCTTTGCTGCTGCTAGATGAGCCGCTGCTGTAACACTTATTCCTGCTTCTAACATACATCCAATCATACATGGAACATTATATATTTCACAGATATTGATTATTTTTAAAGCATTTGATATTCCCCCTGTTTTCATCAGTTTGATATTGATGATATCGGCAGCTTTTCGAGTTATCACTTCTATTGCATCTTTGGGTGTAAAGATAGATTCATCTGCCAAAATTGGAGATAAGACTTGAGATGTTACTCTTATCATTCCATCAATATCGTCTGCTCTTACAGGTTGTTCGACAAAATCTAATACAATCCCATGTTCTTCGATCTTCTTGATGGCATAAATTGATTCTTTTGCACTCCATCCTTGGTTTGCATCTAATCTCAATTTTATACGGGGTCCGACTGCGTCATAGATTGATTTTATCCTACAAATATCTTCTTCAATATTTTTCCCTACCTTAATTTTCAATTCATCAAAGCCTACCTCTACAGCCTTTAGGCTATCGGAGACCATTTTTTCAACACTATCTACACTTATGGTCAGATCGGTTTTTAATTCACTGGCTCCTCCTCCTAGAACTTTATATAGAGGTTTATTCATAGACTGAGCAAATAGATCGTAAAGAGCTATCTCCACAGCTGCCTTTGCACTGGTATTTTTGATTATTGTCTTTTGTACAAGATCTATCAAGTCATTAAAATCTTCAATATTTTTTCCTATTAATTGTTTTCCTATTAAAGTCACGGCTCCTATTATAGAATCATGGGTGTCACCTGTAATAACAGCAGTTGGAGGTGCTTCTCCAAACCCTTTATTTCCTGTATCAGTCTCTATAATTATAACTATATCTTCTACACTTTCTACAGTTCGAAGTGCTGTTTTAAACGGTGTAATCAGTGGAACTTTGATCTTTCCAATTTGTATCTTTTCTATGATCATAATATAATCCTCCCTTTTGATAATACCTGATAAAAGTTTACCATGAAAACCAGGTGTTTTATAGGAAAAAAATGATATGGATGGAATAATAGAGAGAGTAAAAAAAATATAAGAGACAAAAACTAAACTATGAATGATATTGATTAACGTGAATTAATGGAAAAATAATAAAATTTTATTCATGACAAAAATTAGTTTTGAAAAATGAGGAGGATAATTATGGTAGCTAAAATATTAAGTTCAAGTTATATAGGTATAGAATCTTATATATTGGAGGTGGAAGCCGATATTATGCCGGGCTTACCCAGCTTTAATATAGTAGGGTTAGCAGATGTGGCTATCTATGAAAGTAAGGAAAGGGTCAGAGCTGCCATAAAAAATAGCGGATATGAAGTGCCTGCTAGGAGGATAGTGATAAACTTGTCTCCTGCTGGAATCAAAAAGGAGGGAGATTCTTTTGACCTCTCTATAGCCATAGGCATATTGGCCAGTTTGGGAGGTGTGGAAAATAAAAAATTAAAAAAATATATAGTATTAGGAGAACTGTCTTTAAATGGGAATATCAGAAAGATCGATGGAGCCATAAACTCTGTTATCTGTGCCAAAGAAAATAATATACATGGAATAATCCTACCTAGGGAGAATTATTTAGAAGCAAGTGTCATAAAGGGAGTAGAGGTAATACCTGTTGATAACTTGGTTCAGGTAGTTGAATTTTTAAATGATAAGATAGAGATAGAATCTCCAAAAATAGAGGGAAAAAAGGAAGAGGAAAGTTATTCAGTGGACTTTAAAGAGGTAAAGGGACAGATTCAAGCAAAAAGATGTATAGAGATAGCAGCAGCAGGAGGACATAATTTTTACATGATAGGAACTCCAGGAGCAGGGAAATCAATGTTAGCAAAACGATTGCCTACCATACTGCCTCCTATGAGTGAGGGTGAAATAATCGAATCGACTAAGATATACAGCAGTACAGGGCTATTGACAAAAGATGTCCCCATAATAAATAAAAGGCCATTTAGAAGCCCACATCATAGCAGTTCTATGGTTTCCATTGTAGGAGGAGGAAGAGTTCCAAAAGCCGGGGAGATAAGTTTGGCTCATAATGGGGTTTTATTTTTAGATGAAGTCACAGAATTTCCAAGAATGGTTTTAGAAACATTGAGGCAACCACTAGAAGATAAAAAAGTATCGATAACCAGAGCGGAGTATAGGGTAGAGATGCCGGCAGATATGGTATTTATAATGGCATCCAATCCGTGTCCGTGCGGAAATTTATTTGAAAATAGATGCAGTTGTAGCCTATCCCAAATAAATAGATATCAACATAAGATTTCAGGACCATTACTTGATAGAATAGATCTATATTTAGAGATAAAAAAATTATCCAGGGAGGAACTGGCCTCCTATGAAGAGGGTGAAAGGTCGGTTATAATAAGGGAAAGGGTAGAAAAAGCAAGAAAAACACAGTGGGAAAGATTTGGGAACTCAAAAATTAACGGGAATATGACTCCTAAAGAGATAAAAACATACTGTAAACTTGATGATAGAAGCAAAAAAGTATTGATTGATTCCATAGATATATTTGGTCTCTCTGGAAGAAGCTATGACAAGGTACTCAAAGTGGGAAGAACCATTGCTGATTTAGAGGGGAGTAAAAATATAGAATTGTCTCATATTATGGAAGCTCTCAGTTATAGAAAAAAATAAATTAAATTTAGGAGGCTGATCCAAAAGGGTCAAGCCTCCTTTTTTTAGTTTTTAGTCATTTTTATTCATCCATTTATTGATGATTTCTATATATTTATCGTTCTCTTCCACAAATGGCATATGACGACTATATTCAAACAATTCCCATTCTGAATTAGGGATTTTATCATACATTGTTTTGGCAATAAGGGGCGAACAAAGATCAAGTAAACCGCTACTGATTAAACAAGGTTCTGAAATATCTTCAATTTTTTCTGTGAAATCAAAGTTTTTTAATGTTCCAGAGGGACAAAATTCATTTTGACCCCATGCAGTTATATAAGATTCTGTTCCAGAAACTTTTGGACGTCTTAAACATTCAGGTGAATCTGGTCTTACTTCACCTGCACAATGACGAACCATAAATTCTGCCTCTGCTCTTTGGTATTCTTTAGATGAATAATCATTAGTTTTTTCAGCCTGTGCAATGGCTTCCTGCATATCTTTTGGAAGGTATGTGACTCTTCTACGTTGTTCTTTTTCCCATATTGAAGCAGATGGTAAGGTACTGGATAATATATAACTTTTGATTCCTTTAGGTTTATAGTCACAAGCATATTGAATAGCTTGCATTCCACCCCAAGACTGCCCTAATAAGTGGATTTCATCTAAACCTAAATGTTTACGTAATTGCATTAGTTCATCAATCCATACTTCTGCATTCCATAGATCAGGACGAGAAGGTGTCACAGACAGCCCGCAGCCTAATTGGTCATACATAATGACTGCACGTCCATCTTCTGCTACTTTATCAAGGACTTCAAAATAGTTGTGAGTTGACCCTGGTCCACCGTGTAATAAAATTAGTGGTTTTTTATTTCCTGTGCATTCACCTACTATACGATAGTAAGTTTTATACTTTAAATATGGCATGTAACCTTCGGTGATTTTCATAATTAGTACCTCCATAGTTAATTATAAAGAACTATTGATAAGATTTTTTCTAAGGATAAGTTCTTCTTAAAATTAATAAAATTCTAAATTTTTTGATTGATTTAGTATAGTTATAATACGGTTATCTTCAAATGTCAATTATGTATTAAATAAATCTTTGAAAAGTTTAAAATAAATTGTTTTAATTAAGAGTTGTGTGTTACAATGCAGTACAATCAACGGGAAAAACGTATAAAAATATGAGTTTTAAAGACAAAATTCAGTATGTGTGCCAAAAGAGAGAACTATTTGAATAACCATGTGATGAGACTAAGCAATGAGACCATTCATTTTTTGAAGTACATGAGAATAATTAAATTTTAATCCTTCCAAAAAGTAGATAGATGTTTTGTTTGAGGTCTAAAAATTTTAAAATTAATTTGAGAAAAATAGTTGCTAAAGTTAGAATTTAAGCTAATATTATAATCAATCTATAAATTAATACAGCTCCATCTTAAATTTAACCATAAAAGTCTATGAATTATATTAGAAAAGAAGTTTAGTTAAGAATACATAGTTACGGTATTTAAAATCATTGTTACTTATCTTAATTTAGAGAAAGAAACTTGGGTTTTTATAGATACAAAAGCAACATTATTTTTTTAAATCGGGGGTAAATGAGGATGGAAAAAGCAGGAAAAAAGCCACTAGGATTTTACGTATGTTCAATGGCTTTTGTATTTGAAAGATTTGCGTTTTATTCAGCTAAATGGTTAATCGCAGTGTTCTTAGTTGCTAAGATAGCAGATGGTGGATTAGGAATTGGACCAGGAGATGCAGCAAAGATAACAGCAAACTTGGTAGCATTTACTTACTTAGCACCAATAATTGGAGGGTATCTTTCAGATAGAGTATTTGGAGCTAGGTACCTTGTGCCTATTGGTATGCTACTCATGGGAGCAGGTTACTTAGTGGGGTGGCAAGCTAATAGTGTAGGGATGGTTAACTTGATGATTATCTTAGTATCTTTAGGTACAGGATTATTTAAGTGTCAGACAAATGCTATAACAGGTAGACTTTTTGATGATCCCGGTGAATTAGACGGAGCATTCTCTACTCAATATTCGTTCGTTAATGTTGGGGCTTTCTTGGGAACAACTATTATCGGTTTACTTGTAGGATTTAAAGGGTATGCTTTCTGTTTCCTCGTTATTGCAATAGTG
>NZ_JBAHZY010000119.1:0-10510 GCF_037132775.1 Psychrilyobacter sp. | reverse complement strand
TCTCTTTCTGTAAAAGCTTCCAAAACGATCTTAAATTTAAACTTAGAAGAGTAAGTTTTTCGTGTATTCATAATCAAAATCCTCCATATTGTTTTCTTAAATTATACCCTATTTTTTTGCTTAAGGTTAAACACTCTTTGTGTGAATTTATACGACCATTATACTCCTTCTCTTTTTAAAACACCAATTCTAAGAGAAAAGGATAAAGTAACTCTAGGATATCAGCCTGAAATATGGAAGGAATGGATAAAGTAATAAAAAAGTGTCACAATTTGTGACACTTCCCCTTAAAACCCCAATAATTTATATTTTTCTAAAATAACTCCCTCTATATCTCTCATAGGTTTTTCAAATAATTTTATTCTGTCAAATTCTTCAGTATTGAACTGCGATTTTAAACTATTTCCAAAAGTCATTCGAACTGCTGTGCCTATGTTTACCTTTTTTACAGTTGTTTTAGCAAGTTGAATCAAGTCTTCGTTTTTTACTCCTGTAGAACCGTGAATTACAAGAGGAACATCCAATTCTTTTTCTATATTATTTAAAAGTTCATAGTCAATCACAGCTTCCTGCCCGGTCATCCTGTGAAGAGTTCCCACCGCTACCGCTAAAAGATCTACTCCTGTTTCATCATAAAATATCTTAGCTTCTTCCACATCTGTATATTTACCTTTAGAACCCATATTAGAGTCACTATATCCCACTGATCCAATCTCAGCTTCTACACTCACATTATATTTTTTAGCAAACTGAACTATCCTGTATGTATTTTCAATATTTTCATTGTTGGGAAGACAAGAGCCGTCATACATAACAGATGTATAACCTGATTTTATGGCTTCTTCTATCTCTTCCATAGACTTTGCATGATCTAAGTGAATGCAGATCGGTATATCATAATCTTCACTAATAGATTTAAGTAAATTACATAAATTTCTCGACCCCATATGCATAACAGCATCTCTATTTGTCATCAAAACAGCAGGAGCTCTTAGCGAAGATGCCACATCCAATATCACTTTAGCATCTTCATAACCATATACATTAAAAGCAGGAACCGCTTGATTTTCATCTAATTCATTTATTATTTTTTTTAAAGTAACTAGCATATTCCCTCCTATCCTCTGGCAACCATTTCTCCAAATTCAGATTTTTTAAGATCTATAAAATTTTGGATTTCATCTACAGTTGGCATATCCTCTGAACAACTGTGACTTGCTACCAGCATAGCAGCAGAAGCACTTCCAAATTCCAATGCATCGATGATATCCCAACCCTCCATTAATCCATAGATAAATGCAGAAGCATATGCATCTCCTCCGCCAAAGGATTTAAGCAGTTTTACTGGAAATGGTTTAATCTTATAAGATGAATTTTCAGTGTAGGCAACGGATCCTTCTTTTCCATGTTTTATAACAACAATTTTATTTTCATAAGCTAACCATCTATTGGCAATTGCTATATCACTTTTATCTTCAAAGTTAGCAATTCCTTCCATCAATTCAAATTCTTCCTTAGAACCTATTATCAGGTCACTTAATCTTCCTATCAACGAATAATAGATTGCCACTTCTTCCTTCGATTTCCAGGTATAGCTCCTATAATCCACATCAAATATCACAATAGTTCCATGTTTTTTAGCATATTCTACTGCTGTAAAACAGGCTTCTCTCGACGGGCTAGCCGATAGAGCTGTTCCAGATACAACAATTGCTTTAGCATTTTTAATATACTCTTCTGAAATTTCATTGGATTCCAGCATAAGATCGGCAATACCGTTTCTATACATCAGTATAGAACTTTCAGTTGGACTTTTTATTTCAGTAAATGTAAGTCCAAGAGATTCACCATTTTTACAAGTTACTACCTCTGTTGTATCTATATTATTTTCTTTGAAATAATTGGTAACAAACTTTCCAAAACTATCATCTGAAACTTTTCCAATAAATCCCACTTTTTTTCCAAGTCTCGCAAGACCTACTGCTATATTTGCAGGTGATCCTCCAACATACTTATTAAAATTTTTACTCTCTTCTAAGGGTTTATGAATATCTGTAGGATTAAAATCTATTGCAACTCTTCCAATAGGGATGATATCCATAGGTCTATTTTGATCAAATTTTAACATAATTCCCTCCAGTTTTTATCTAACTATAAGCATGTATCCTCTAATGATTGAAACCAGTTCATCGTATCCTTCGCTGAATTGAAGCAGAGTTTTTGTTACTGCTCCATAGTTATCAAATTCTTTTTCTTCCATGCCATCTGGAAGATAGGCTTTTTTGAAGTCATCAAACTTATAGAGAAGTTCGTCTATTATCTCAGGTGCTACTGCATCACTTATTCTTTCCTTCACCTCTATATTTGAACCATTGAATCTCTTCTGCCATTTATACGGGATAGTCTCCAGTATATCTCCTCCAATAAACTGAGACCATTGATGATGGTTTCTATAAGCTGCTGCCAGGAGCTTGGTTTTATATCCTCTTTCCTGAAATATATTATAAGCATTTTTCATTACAGCGACACCGGCCCATTCAAGATATTCTGGATTTGTAATTATATGATCTCTATTGGCTACATCTTTTAACCAGTCATCTACCCTTCCAACCATGATGGTACATACAGGGTTTATATGACCGTTGTCCAATCCCTCTTTTTCTCTTCTATTAAGACCTCTTTCTACCGCTTTAGCTACAGCTATAGCTTGTGGAACGGTAAAACTAACCGTAGCATTGATGCTTATCCCTCTATATGTAGACTCTTCAAAGGCTCTTATCCCTGCACTTGTAGCTGGAATTTTTACCTGTATATTATCAGCAAGATCTTTAAAATGGAGAGCCTGTTCTATAAGAAGTTCTGAATTTCTATAATATTTAGTATTTGTTTGGATGGATATCCTTCCCCTCCCTGTCTCAGGATCAAAAACAGGTTTTAAGAGTTTAGCTCCCTCCATGGCCATATTTTCAATTAGTACCCAAGCAATCTCATCCTCTGTTGCCTCTGGATTATTGGCAATGAGTTCTTTTACCTGACCCTCATATTTTTCAAGCTCTGCTTTTAATACATTTTTAACTATCACAGGATTTGTAGTTGCTCCTACAGCACCATTTTCTATTGCATAGGATAATTCATTTATAGAACAAGAATCATTCCAATAATCTGTTTTAGTAGTAAGAGCCATCTCATGAAGAGGCCCTCTATATTTTTTTTCCATATTTTCCCCCTCAATGGAATCCACTCAATAGTTTGGACTCCATTTTACAATTATTTTTTATTAACTCATCCAGTCTACTTTATGCTCTGGATTCCATTTTGTAGTTATTTTTATTAAATTTGTCCAAAAATCTATGGAAGAAACCCCTGTAATATCTCCGTATCCAAATTTAGAATCTTTTATCCCTCCAAATGAAAATGGCTCTCTTGGAACAGGTACCCCGATATTAACCCCTAACATTCCAGCTTGGAATTCTCTGATAGCTTCATCTACAAATCTACCATTTTGAGTAAAGATTGCAGCTGCATTTCCATATGGTGATTCATTTTGAATAGCTGCAGCTTCAGCGATTGTATTGGTATTTCTTATCTCTAAGACAGGTCCGAAGATCTCTTCGCTGCTCATATTTTTACTGTTGCCCCAGTCAATAATAGATGGTCCTATAAAGTATCCCTTATCTGTTTTAACTTTTCTTCCATCAACTACAATTTTAGCTCCGTTTTCCTGGGCATAATCTAAGTAGTCCTCTATTTTTTTTATGGCAGCCTCTGAGATAACTGGAGGGAAATCTACACCAGGAACCATGTTTTTAGCCTTAGTAATAACTTCTTCATATACTTCATCTATATTTCCCACACCGATCATTACCGATACAGCCATACATCTCTGCCCAGACATTCCAAAGGCAGATGAAATAATATCTCTACTTCCTGCATCCTTATTGGCATCTGGCATTACTATAATGTGGTTTTTTGCTCCACCCAATGCTAAAACCCTCTTAGAACTAGCTGACCCTCTTTTGTGAACAATTTCAGCTACAGGTGTTGATCCCACAAATGATACAGCTACGATATCTCTGTTATCACAAATCCCTTCAACAACTTCTTTTCCACCATTAACTACATTAAAAATTCCTTCAGGCAATCCTGCCTCTTCCCAAAGTTCTGCCATTTTCATTGCTGAGATAGGTGTTAATTCAGATGGCTTTAAGATTATTGCGTTTCCAAGAGCTATTGCATTTGGAACAGTCCAGTGGGGAACCATTATCGGGAAGTTAAATGGAGTGATAGAGGCCACAACACCTAATGGTCTCCTTTCCTCTTTACAGTTGACTCCTCTACTAACATCCTGAGTTTTTCCAGAAATTAACTGTGGGATAGAGCAAGCAAATTCTGTTAATTCGATAGCCTTATCTACACCGGCATAGGCCTCTTCCATTGATTTTCCACTTTCTGCACAGTTAACTACAGATAATTCTTCTTTATACTTCATAAGTAATTCTCTATATTTATAAATAACCTTTGATCTGGATTTTGCAGTTAAACCTGCCCAAGATTCTTGAGCAACCTTAGCTTTAGCTACAACTTCATCCAATTGAACTTTGGTAGCTGCTTTAAATTCACCAATAATTTCTCCATTGATAGGAGCATGGATATCATACTTTTTTCCCTTCCCTGATACAAATTCACCGTTTAAATAATTTTTAATTTCGTTATATTTCATCTTGTCCTCCTAAAGTATTTCAGAAATTTTTACTGGTCTTCTTTCTCCCAAAGATTTCTTTGCCGCTAAACCGATTAATACAGGTTGTAATCCATCATTTGCATTTACAGGAACATCTTTATCATTAATTATTGCTTCTACAAATTGATTTACTTCTTCACTAAATGATTGCATATATCTTTCTAAGAAGAAATAAAGTGGTTTTTCTGATACGACACCATCTTTAGTTGAGATAATTGCCTTTGACCCACTATCATTTGAGATAGCTACTGACCCAAGTGATCCGAATACTTCTGCTCTTTGATCGTATCCATAAGCTGCTTCTCTAGAGTTATCTATTACACCTAGAGCTCCATTTTTTAATTTTAATGTTATGATAGCTGTATCTATATCTCCAGCTTCTCCAATTTCAGGGTTTATAAGAACTCCTCCCATGGCGTAGACTTCCTCAACTTCACTCCCAGATAAGTATCTTACCATGTCAAAATCATGGATAGTCATATCTAAAAACATTCCACCAGATACCTTAACATAGTCTATCCCTGGTGCTTCAGGATCTCTAGAAGTTACTTTTATAATGTGAGGTGTTCCTATTTTCCCTTCCATTACAGCATCTTTTATAGCCTTAAAGTTATTATCAAATCTTCTGTTAAATCCAACTTGATATTTTATTCCGGCTTTTTCTACTTCTTCTAAAACCATCTGGATCTTTCCCAGATCATGATCAATTGGTTTTTCACAGAAGATATGTTTATTAGCTATTGCTGCCTCTATTGATATCGATGAATGAGTATCTGTTGATGAACAGATTAAAACAGCATCAATATCTTTATTTTTCAATATTTCTTTATAATCAGTAGTTATATTGTTTATTCCAAGTTCCGATATCCACTTTATTTTATCTTCATCCATAAATGGATCTGCAATCATATGCACAGTGGCATTTTTGACATTTTTGGTGATACTGGTCGCATGTACCTGTCCTATTCTTCCAGCTCCTATAATTCCTAATTTCAACATTTTTTAATTCCTCCCTTATTAAAGACCTGTTTTTTCAGCAATAAATTTTCTAGCTCTTACAGCATATTCAAATGGATTGGCAAGAGCAGGATCTTGTTCTGCTTCTACAACCATCCAACCAGTATAATTAGCATCTTTTAATGTTTTAAATATAGGATCAAAATTAATTATTCCATCGCCAGGAATAGTAAATGCACCTTTTTTTATCCCTGTTAAAAAAGAAAGGTTTTTCTCTTTAACTTCTCCTAATATATTTTCCCTTACATCCTTTAAATGGACATGAGCGATTCTATCTATATATTTATTTAAAACATTTTCAACTGAAGACTGAGTTCCTTCAGAATAGTACATATGACCTGAATCAAATAATAAATAAACATTATTATTTGTTATTTTCATAAACTTATCCACTTCTGCTGGAGTTTGAACTCCCGTTCCCATATGGTGGTGAAGTGATACTTTCATTCCTTTTTCTTCAGCCAAGAGAGCTAATTTATTGTATCCAGCAGCAACTCTAGCCCATTCTTCATCGATAAAGACAGGCTTTTCATTGAAGATTGATTTATCTAACCCTTGAATACTATGCGATTGTTCAGAACACCCTATAACTTTAGCACCCATAGTATGTAAAAAATCTCTATGTTTAATAAATTCAACAATAGTTTCTTCTTCTTTTCCTATAGCAAAGAAAGTACTGAACCATGCATTACAAATTTGAATTCCTCTAATATCTAGCTTTTCTTTTAAGAGATCGGTATTTTTAGGATATTTATTTCCTACTTCACTTCCAGTAAATCCAGCTAATGCCATTTCAGATATACATTGCTCGAAAGTATTTTCACTTCCTAGTTCAGGTAGATCATCATTTGTCCAAGCAATTGGAGCTATTCCTAATTTTACTTTTTTAGAATCCATTTTATTCCCCCATTAATATTTTTTTATTTTTTTCTCTTCCTGCTTTGATATTTCATATGCCTTCTTTATTTTTTCATTATCAGATACCGAAGCATTTCCTACATGCCACCATGAATCATATCCATCTGTCATTGTTTTAGGAAGTACCTTTATATCTATCAACGTTGATACCGTCTGTTTTTTACTATCTTCTATAGCCTCTAGTAATTCTTTTTCATTTTTCACACTATACGTTTTACATCCATAAGACCTGGCATTCATAGCAAAATCAATTGGGATTAACTCTCCATCTAAATTTCCTGTTTCTTCATTTCTATATCTGAATTCAGTCCCAAAACTTCCCATCCCATTTCCTATTTGAAGATTATTGATACAGCCAAAGGCCATATTATCCATTAAAATTATGTTTATTTTTTTATTTTCTTGTATAGATGTTACTAATTCTGAGTGTAGCATCTGATATGATCCATCTCCAACCAGAGCATATACCTCTTTAGTCGGTTCAGCTATTTTAACCCCTAGAGCTCCACTAATTTCATACCCCATACAAGAATAACCGTATTCTACATGATAATCATTCTCTCCTCTAGTTTTCCACATTCTCTGTAAATCTCCAGGTAAACTTCCTGCAGCTCCTACAATTATAGAATTTTCTAAATTTTTATTTAATATACCCAAAACTTTAGTCTGGGTTAAAGATGAATTAGTATCTTTTTTAAATTCTTCCAATACATGATCTAAACCTCTTACTTCTGGTATAAAATTATCATTATAAGTTATGTTTGTTAATCTACTCCATTCCTTCTCCCAGAGATCCTTAACATCTCTAACTTCACTTTTATATTCTGATCTATAACTGTCTTTTAATTCATTTGTTAGTTTTTTTAGTGTTTTTCCAGCATCAGCTGTAACTTTAATTCCATCTAGCTTTTGTGAATCAAAACCTGCAATATTAATATTTAAAAACTTTACATGTGGATTCTGGAAGATCCATTTAGAGGAAGTTGTAAAATCAGTGTATCTGGTGCCTATTCCTATTACTAGGTCCGTGTCCTTAGCTATTCTATTAGCTGCCAAATTACCAGTTGTTCCCAATCCTCCCAGATTCATATTATGATCCGATGAAATAGCACCTTTCCCTGCTTGAGTTTCGCCAAAAGGAATATTAAAGATTTCACTAAATTCTTTAAAAACTTCTTCTGCCTCGGAATATTTAACTCCTCCTCCACAGATTAACATAGGTTTTTTAGCTGATTTAATAGCCTCTATAGCATCTTTTATCATGAAATCTGTAGGAAGAGTTCTTTCTATTCTATGAATTCTTTTTTTAAAGAATTCATATGGATATTCATAATTTTCCCCTTGTACATCTTGAGGTAATGCTATTGTTACAGCTCCCGTATTAACTGGATCAGTTAGTACTCTCATGGCATTTAACAGAGCCGTCATAAGCTGCTCAGGTCTATTAATTTTGTCCCAGTATTTAGATACTGGTTTAAAAACATCATTTGTAGATATTGCTAAACTATGAAATTGTTCAATTTGCTGTAACACTGGATCCGGCTGTCTACTTGCAAATGTATCCCCAGGAAATAAAAGTAACGGTATTCTATTTGCAGTCGCAGTTGCCGCTGCAGTCACCATATTTGCAGCTCCCGGACCTACTGAACTTGTACATGCTATTATTTTTTTTCTATTATTTTGCTTTGCAAAGGCCGTGGCTGCATGGGCCATTCCCTGTTCATTTCTTCCTTGATAAACTTTTAAATTGTGCGTTTTTTCTTCTAAGGCTTGACCTAATCCGAGAACATTACCATGTCCAAAAATTGTAAAAATTCCTTCTATAAATTTACTCTCTTCCCCATCAAATTCAACATATTGATTATCTAAAAATTTAACAAGAGCTTGAGCTGTTGTTAATTTAATTGTATTCATAATTTACCCTTCCTATTTAGATTTGATATTTTTATTTTTCAGGCCAAATTTTATTTTCCTTATCATGCAACCATACATGAGCATCATCATCAATTCTTTTTGTCCAAGGATTTCCATCTAAATGTCTGATCATCCAACAATAATACATCCCATACCCTGGTGCTGATGTTTGAGGATGTGTAAAACCACCATTTATCATTAAAGCTGAGTTATTTTGTATTTTATATACATTTTCTCCTACAAAAGCTCCTCCAAAACCCTGAGGCTTTGTAAATTTATAAAAATATATTTCTGGTTGAGCATGACTGTGAGGAGGATAACTTGACCATTTTCCAGGATATGTTATTACTTCTCCTAAAACCATATTTGAATAAGGAGCATTTTCATATTTAAAAATATCTCTTACAAGTCTTCTTGCCGTTCCATCCATTACTCCATCTCCAAAAATATTATCTTTACAATCTTCTGGAGTATATAATTTAGAATCAAATAAATTATGATTTATAGTTTTTTGAACCCCTATTTCCCCGTCTTCGATAAATTCTATAATTACCTTCTTATCATTTGAAATATGCAGTGTGTAAGGACCACAGTCAAAAACATTTTCTCTTTCAGCAACAAATTCTTTCTCTTCCCATAAAAATTTAACTTTTCCTTGAAATAAAATTATAGCTATTTCTTTATCTTGATCATGAAGTTCTACTTTTTCTCCAGTTTTCATTTTATATATACCAAAATCCATAAGCATTGATCTATTTTCCCCATCATCTTTTGATATAGAATTATATCCATATTTAAATTCATTATTACTTTGATTTTGAAGCATAATTAGTTTCTCCTTTTGAATTTTATAATTTTTCTTTTAATTTAATGTTTAATTTTATTCTTTCTCATATCAAATACAACTGCCGCAACTATAATGAAGCCTTCTACAATTTGTTGTATAAATGCATTTATCCCTAAAAGAGTAAATCCATTTGCCATGACACCTAATATTAACGCTCCTATTACAACACCCCATACAGTTCCTATTCCTCCCGAATGACTGGTGCCTCCTATTGTTGCTGCTGCTATTGCTGTAAGCTCAATTCCAGTTGCTGCCGCAGGTTGAATACTTCCACCTGTTCTTCCCATGAAGATTATTGCACACAGACCGGCCATTAATCCAGCATAGGCATAGATAATTACTGTATTTCTCTTAACTTTAATTCCTGATATTTTTGCTGCATTTATATTTCCACCGATTGCATAAACACTTTTCCCAAATTTTGAATAATTCATAATTATAAATGTAATAATTATCATAATTCCATAGATAATTACTGGAACAGGAATGACATTGAATAATCTAGAACCAAAAAATGTTATTGATTCATTGATACTGCTTATCGGCTTCCCGCTTGTATACATAAGTGCCGCTCCCCTTGCTGCGGTATACATCCCCAATGTTGCGATAAAAGCTGGCACTCCGGTATAAGCTATCAAGCCACCATTTATGGCTCCGCATAAAGCTCCCAATAATAAAGCTATTACTATCGGCACTATTATCGGTAGTTCCGGTAAACTCGGAAACATCCTGTCAAATGCATCCATAGTCTGTCCTAAACTACCGGCTACAACTCCGGCAAATGCAAGAACCGATCCTACAGAAAGGTCTATTCCTTTTGAAACAATTACAAGAAGCATCCCCAATGCCAATATCCCGTAAATAGAAGACTGGGTTATTAAATTAAATATATTTCTAACGGACAAGAAATTGGGTCTTAAAATAGATAAAACTAATATCTATAATGGTCGTATAAATTCATACAAAGAGTGTTTAACCTTAAGCAAAAAAATAGGGTATAATTTAAGAAAACAATATGGGGGATTTTGATTATGAATACACGAAAAACTTACTCTTCTAAGTTTAAATTTAAG
>NZ_JBAHZY010000118.1:0-19589 GCF_037132775.1 Psychrilyobacter sp. | reverse complement strand
TTTTCAGAAATACCAGATGATGAGTTAGAAAGAACTGTAGAAAGAATTAGAAATAGACCGCGAAAAGTATTAAATTATTTTACTGCAAATGAAGTTTTCCTTGAAAATATGTGGTGGTGTGCTTGACAAGACTCACCGCCTATTTATTAATCTTAAATATTTCAAGCGAAAAAATCCCCGCTAAAAGCGAAGATTTTTAATGGTTACATATTGGGATCAACCTATAATCTAAACCCGTAGGGAAGTAGATCGGTAAAATTTACCACCTTGTATTCTTTTTTCATATTTGCCATGATGACAATGGTATCTTCTGTAGAGAATTCATTGATAACTTGTCTACAAGCACCACATGGTGAGATAGGACCCTCTGTGTCTCCTACAACAGCTATAACTTTAATCTTATTCATTCCTCTAGAGATAGCATGAAAGATGGCATTTCTTTCTCCGCACATAGATAGTCCGTAAGAAGAGTTTTCTACGTTACACCCTGAATAGTGGTTACCTCTATCGTCGATTAGAGTAGCTCCTACCTTAAAATTTGAAAATTTTGAATATGCACTATCACGAGCTGTGATAGCTTCGTCTATTAATTCTAATATTTCTTTTTCGTTTAACATGCTCTCACCTCTTTTTTTTATAAAGTACCCAATGCTATTTCGATCATTCCACCAAAAGTAGTTTGTCTTTCAGCAGAGGTAGTTTCTTCTCCAGTCACCAAATGATCAGAGATAGTAAGTAGAGTAAGAGCTTTTACTCCGTGTTTAGCTGCTACAGTATATAGACCAGCAGTTTCCATCTCTACACACAGTACACCATACGATGCCCATTTTTTATAGTCATCGAAGTTATCTCCATAAAATTCATCTGAAGTAAACACATTTCCAGCCTTTACTTTAATATTTTTGTCTTCAGCAGATTTGATAGCCTTCATCATTAAATCAAAATCAGCTGTGGGAGCATAATCTGCACCATTAAATCTGATCCTGTTTAATCCTGAGTTTGTAGAAGCTGACATGGCAATAACAATATCTCTGACTTTTATATCTTCTCTGTAAGACCCAGCTGATCCTACTCTGATTAAGTTTTTCACTCCAAATTCTTGGATCAATTCATTTACATAAATCGAGATAGATGGAACACCCATACCAGTTCCTTGAACAGACACTCTTTTACCCTTGTAAGTACCAGTATATCCATACATTCCCCTTACTTCATTGTAGCACACGACATCTTCTAAAAATGTTTCAGCAATCCATTTTGCTCTAAGTGGATCTCCTGGTAAGAGTACTGTTTCTGCTATATCACCTTTTTTTGCACCTATATGTATACTCATCTTCTGTTTCCTCCTAATTTTTTACTCTTATTTACATCCACACTTATGATCTTTTCCGTGATTATGATGACCATGATGTTTGCCACTACCACAACATTTAAATAGATCTTTGGCAAAGCTAGTTCCTGGAAGTTCATTCGAATCTAAGATTAACTCCTCAATTGTAGAAGCTATGTCAGCAAATGATTCCCTGTTTCCTAAGTTTACTCCTTTTTTTAATCCATGTCCGTATGTAAGGATAGGAATATATTCTCTAGTATGATCTGTTCCTTCATAGGTAGGATCACATCCATGATCGGCAGTTAATATTAAAAGATCTCCCTCTTTCATAGCATTTATAATTTCAGGTAATTTATTGTCAAATTCTTCGAGAGCCTCCTTGTATCCTTGTGGGTTTCTTCTATGTCCAAAATTCATGTCGAAATCAACTAAGTTTGTAAAAATAAGACCTTTGGAATCTTCTTTGATGGCCTTTATAGTTTTATTGATTCCGTCCATGTTATCAAGATTTGTTTTACGGGTATCAGTTACTCCTACACCTGCAAATATATCATTTGTTTTTCCGATAGCAACTACATCTAAACCTTTATCTTTAATCTTATCGAGGAGTGTAACTTTCGGTGGAACTACGGAATAATCATGTCTATTAGGAGTTCTCTTGTAATTTTCTACTCCATCTCCAAGGTAAGGTCTGGCGATCACTCTAGCTACAGGAGCCATTTCATCACATATTTCTAGTGCTATTTCACAGGCTTTATATAGTTCCGCCAGAGGTATATCTTCTTCGTGGGCTGCTATTTGCATTACTGGATCAGCGGAAGTATAAACTATCCAACTACCTGTCTTTTTTTGTTCAACTCCATAATCATCTAAAACTTTAGTTCCTGAATATGGCATGTTACAAATAATTTTTCTTCCAGTTCTTTTTTCAAGTTCATCCAAAACTTCTTTTGGAAATCCATTTGGATATGTTGGGAAAGGTATTTCGTTAATTATTCCAGCGATTTCCCAATGACCTGTTGTAGTATCTTTTCCTTTAGAAGCTTCTTTAGCTTTCCCGTAAGCTCCCAATGATTTTTCTCCACAACAATTTGTAGTTTTAGCTACACCTAATATGTTTGTTAAGTTTCCTAGACCTAACTGTTCCATATTTGGTAAGTTAACCCCACCTGTAGAACTTGCAATATGACCAAAGGTATTTGATCCTAGGTCTCCATAATCTTTTGCATCAGGTAATTCTCCGACACCAGCACTATCAAGTACGATTATTATGGCTCTATCTATATTTTTCATAACTACCCCCTTGTATTTTAATTCTTTTAATCATTCTATAATGATTAATCCATGATATATAGGACGGATGTCTTTGTTTTGACAAGTCGGTGCCTACACACCTAAAATTCTCCCTTATAAAAAAAATTCAACTTATACTACATTCTACTCTTTTTTCTAAAAATTAATAATTTATTTGAAAATTTTATTGGAAGAAGGAATGATATTAAATTTTGGTATATTTTATATGTAGGAGGTGAAAAGTATGATGGAAAATCAAATTATGATTAGTGGAAAAAAATTATTCTATAAGAATGGCTATTTTAAAACTAAGATTTCTGATATAACAACTGATATAGGGGTATCTACGGGAAATTTCTATACTTACTACAGCTCTAAAGAGGTGCTTTTAGACAAAATTTTGAGGGAACAATTAAATGTCTTAGATAGGGAATTTAAAATAGCTGTAGATATTGATGGAAATTTGCCAGAGATATTAAATAATTTTTTTATTGCAGCTATTAATTATGTAAAAAATATGATCCCGTTATATATTTTGAAGGAAGAGATTGAAGAAAATATAAACAAATTTAAAGATACAACAATAAAAATTATAAGGGAGTATGATAAGATCTTATCCCATTATATCAAGGTAATTATTTTGAAAGAGTCTATAAATTTAAAACAATTAGATATAATTGTATCACTTATAAATATTCAAACTAATATATATATAGCTCATCTTATAAAGGAAAATAAATTAGAATATTTAAATAGTGAGAGTGTGAAAAAAAAGGCTGAGATATTGACATCCTTATCTCTTTCAACCTGTACTGTATTTAATTTAAATTTTGAAAATATCAATAAATATGATGATTTGACAGGTGTATATTCCGAGGAATATTTCGTTAATTTCTTGAAAGAAGCCACCTTAATCAATAAGATGAGTGATGCAGATTTATTTTTTGTATATCCCCTGAGGCTCCAAGTTGATGAAAAAGATTTCTTTTCAGAATCAATATTAAAAGGAATGTCCGATATTTTGAAAACACACACAAAATCAGATGATGTTATAGGTATTCTAAATAAAATCTATTTTGTCATATACATGAAAAAAATAGGAGGAGAATCAGTAGAGAAATCCATTGAAAAAAGATTTAAAAAAATGTTTGAAAAGATGGAGGAAAAATATTCTAATAGAGGAGGTTGTGCAATACAAATTGAATTTCTTTCTCTTAAGGATTCAATGTCTTATACAACAATCAAATCAAAGATAGATGAAGTTATATATAGTGAAACAAAAGAATAAGAACTAAAAGGATCTAAAGATTATTCTTTTGATCCTTTTTATTTGTAATATTAAATATAAATGGTGTAATATAGTAATAGAAATAAAGATTATAAAGCAGGAGGGAATTGTGAATAATAAGATTATTATCAAAGGAGCACGTGAACATAACCTTAAAAATTTAGATTTAGAAATACCAAAATATAAATTCGTAGTTATAACCGGTGTAAGTGGTAGTGGGAAGTCATCCCTTGCCTTTGATACCATATATTCTGAGGGACAGAGGAGATATGTAGAAAGTTTATCAGCATATGCTAGACAATTTATAGGGCAGATGACAAAACCAGATTTAGATAGTATAGAAGGGTTGTCCCCCGCAATCTCTATCGAGCAAAAAACAACCAATAAAAATCCAAGATCAATAGTGGGAACTATGACAGAGGTATATGATTATATGAGATTACTCTATGCTCATATAGGAACAGCATACTGTCCAATATGTAATTCCCCTGTGAAAAAACAAAGTGTAGATGAAATTGTGGACACTATTATGGGAAAGGAGCAGCTAGGAGATAAACTGCTCCTCCTATCTCCAGTTATAAAAGATAAGAAAGGTACCCATAAAAATCTATTTATCAACTTAATAAAAAAAGGGTTTGTAAGGGCAAGGGTAGATGGAGAAATTTTATATTTAGAAGATGAGATAGACCTAGATAAGAATAAAAAACATAATATAGAAGTTGTTATAGACAGATTGATAATAAAAAAAGAAACCGAATTTTTAACTCGACTGACAGATGGGATAGAGAGTTCTATCGGGTTAACTGAAGGCAGAGTTATAGCAAATATAAATGGGGAAGATCATTCCTATAGTGAAAACTTTACCTGTCCCAACCATGAAGATATAGAGATCCCCGATATAAATCCTAGATTGTTTTCTTTTAATGCTCCCTATGGAGCATGTCCAGAGTGTAACGGATTGGGAAAAAAACTAGAAGTAGATGAAAATAAGCTGATCATAGATGAAAATAAATCTATCAATGATGGGGGAATCTATATCCCGGGAACCTCAAGTACTAGGGGTTATGTATGGACAATATTTTCTGCTATGGCAAAAAACTTTAAGATAGACTTAGATAAATCCTTTAAAAATTTAACAAAAAAGGAAAAGGATATTATATTTTATGGAAGTTCTGGGAAAAAATTTAAAGTTGATTATATTGGACGGGAATTTAGTTATAACGGGATGAAGAGTTTTGAAGGAATAGCCAAAAATCTAGAAAGAAGATACTATGAAACTGGTTCTGAATCTATGAAAGATGATATAGAAAATAAATATATGATGCGTAGAACCTGCAATAGCTGTCATGGGAAGAGACTCAGAGATGAAGTTCTGTCTATTACAGTGAATAAGATGAATATTATGGATGTTAGTTTTTTAAGTATAAAAGATTGTTTAGCATTTTTTAATGGGCTCACTCTGAATCCTAAGGAGGAGATGATAGCCAAGGATATATTAAAAGAGATAAGGGAACGACTTAACTTTATGATAAATGTAGGTTTAGATTACCTTAGTCTTGCCCGGGAGACAAGAACACTGTCTGGAGGAGAATCTCAAAGGATTAGGCTAGCTACTCAGATTGGAAGTGGGCTAACAGGGGTACTTTATGTATTGGATGAACCCAGTATAGGTCTGCATCAGAGGGATAATGATAAATTATTGAAAACCCTAAACAGACTTAAGGAGCTAGGGAATACCTTGATAGTTGTGGAACATGATGAAGATACCATGCTGCAAGCGGATTATATTTTTGATCTAGGGCCTGGGGCTGGAAGATTTGGTGGTGAGATAGTAGCCAAGGGAACACCTAAGCAGATTATGAAATCCAAAAGATCTCTCACTGGGAAATATCTAAAGGGGGAGATCTCGATAGAAATTCCAAAGAAAAGACGTAGATCCAAAGAAAATTTGGAATTATTAGGAGCTTGTGGGAACAATCTAAAAAATGTAGATGTGAAGATACCGCTAGGGATAATGACTGCCGTCACAGGAGTCAGTGGCAGTGGCAAGTCTACCTTGATTAATCAAACACTATACCCTATACTATTTAATAGTTTGAACAAAGGGAAACTATATCCCCTTGAGTACAGAAAAATAAAGGGGGTAGACCACCTAAATAAGGTGATAGATATAAATCAAAGTCCCATCGGTCGGACTCCTAGATCAAATACTGCTACCTATACCAAGATGTTTGACGATATTCGTGGAATATTTTCTGAAACTCGTGAAGCTAAACTTCGTGGATATCAAAAAGGTAGGTTTTCCTTCAATGTGAAAGGGGGACGGTGTGAAGCCTGCCAAGGGGCTGGAATCATTAAGATCGAGATGAACTTCCTACCAGATGTATATGTGGAATGTGAAGTATGCAAGGGGAAAAGGTATAGTCGCGAAACTTTGGAGATAGAGTATAAAGGGAAAAATATATCTGAAATTTTGGATCTCAGTGTAGGAGATGCCTATGGTTTTTTCAACAAGATCCCATCTCTAGAGAGAAGATTAAAGGTACTTATAGATGTAGGTTTAGACTACATAAAGTTAGGACAGCCTGCGACTACTTTGTCTGGTGGGGAAGCTCAAAGGATAAAATTAGCAACAGAACTGTCTAAGATGAGCAGAGGCCATACCATCTATATATTAGATGAGCCCACTACAGGACTTCATTTTGAAGACATTAGAAAGTTACTCGAAGTGCTCAATAGACTGGTGGATAAGGGGAATACCGTGATCATAATTGAGCACAACCTAGATGTAGTAAAAACAGCAGATTATATTATAGACATAGGACCTGAAGGGGGAGACGGTGGCGGAGAGATCATAGCTTTAGGAACACCTGAGGAGATAATTAAATCAAAAACTTCTTATACAGGGAAATATTTGAAAAAGTTATTGAATTAGGAAGGATTGAAAAACTTCAACTTTACAAAATGTTATTATTTTGTTATAATACTTTAAATTCACATCTAGGTTTTGGGGTGTCGCCCTTGGCTTGGTTTGGATAATTTAATTTTTAGGAGGAACAAACAATGGCAATGAGAACTAAAGCAGAAATCATCAAAGATTTCGGGAAAACAACAACTGATACAGGGTGTACTGAGGTACAAGTAGCTCTATTAACTGAGAGAATCAATCACTTAACTGGTCATTTAAGAACTAACAAGAAGGATCATCATTCTAGATTAGGACTATTGAAAATGGTTGGAAAAAGAAGAAGATTATTAGACTACATGATCAAGAAAGATTTAGCTGGTTACAGAACGTTAATCTCTAAATTAGGAATAAGAAAGTAATTAATTGGACAGGTCTTGGACCTGTCTTTTTTTTATTGTACAAACAGTTTTTATGTTGTATAATTTTGGTAACAGACGGAGGGTGATTGACATTAATATGATTGAATTTTTTATAGCTAAAAAACATATTTTAGAGAGAAAAAGACAGAGTATAATAGCTATATTAGGAGTAGCTATCGGTGTAACTGTACTTACTGTATCTATAGGAATATCTAATGGGCTGAATAAAAATATGGTGGACAGTATACTATCGATAAGTTCCCATATAGTGGCCACAAAAAATGGAGAAGCCATAGAGGACTACAGAGAATTACAGACACAGATAGAATCGATAAAAGGTGTGAAAGGGGTAGTGCCTCAGATATCCACCCAGGGTATTTTAAAATATAAAGGTGTTTTTGGTTCTTATATATCAGGAGTGAAGATAAATGGGCTGGATTTTGATGATGCTAAGACAGCTATGAACCTGGAGAAAAAAATAGTTTCTGGAACAATGGACATAAAGAAACCTACAGAATTTCTTATAGGAAAGGAATTGTTTGATCAGTTAGGAGCAAAATTAGGAGATAAAATTACTGTGGTGTCTGCGGATAATAGGGAGATGCACCTGACTATAACAGGAGTCTTCCAATCAGGATACTATGAATATGACACTACTATGATAATAGTTCCACTCCGTGCTGTACAAATTTTATCCTATACCGGTGATACGGTTACTAGTTTAGAGGTATTTTTAGATGATGTATATAGCGCAAATGAATTATCGGGACAGATTCAAATGGAAACCAATATGAGTACCAGGACTTGGGGAGACTTGAATAGAAATCTATTGGCTGCCCTATCCCTTGAAAAGACAGTGATGGTCTTGGTGTTTTCTTTGATAGTCATCATAGCAGGATTTGTAGTATGGGTAATATTAAATATGCTGGTTAAGGAAAAAACTAGAGACATTGGAATAATGAGATCTATGGGGTTCAGCAGTAAAAATATAATGAAAATATTTATGCTAGAAGGGCTTTTTCTGGGATCCCTTGGGATTGTAGTTGGTCTCAGTATATCAGGTGGCCTCCTTTGGTATATAAAAGATAATACAATAAGTCAAATAACTAATATTTATTATTTGAATAAGATACCTGTAGAGATAACTTCTAAGGAAATTTTTATAATAGTAGGAGCAAATATAATTATTATATTTTTATCGAGTGTTTTTCCGGCTTACAAAGCTGCAAAATTACAGGTAGTGGAAGCACTGAAATATGATTAAAACGGTAGAGGAGATGAAAAATGTCTGAGGTAATATTGAAAATAGAAAAGTTAAATAAACGATATAAGGATAAAAAACGAGATATCCAAATATTAAATGATTTAGATTTTGAGATAAACAAGGGAGAATTTGTTTCTGTGTTAGGGAAATCTGGTTCGGGGAAAACTACATTTTTAAATATGATTGGAATGTTGGACAGGCCTGATTCAGGAGATGTCTACTATGCAGGTCAAAATGTAAGTAAGGCACCTAGTTCAAAGATAGACCTTCTGAGAAACGAGATGTTGGGATTTATATTTCAATTTCATTACCTTTTACCAGAATTTTCAGCTCTTGAAAATGTAATGCTGCCGGGTCTTATTGGAAAGAAAAAAAGCCGTGAAGAGGTAAAAAAAAGAGCAACAGAACTTCTTATAGAGATGCAGATGGGAGATCGGTTGGATCATAAACCCACTGAGCTGTCTGGAGGAGAAAAACAACGGGTAGCTATAGCTCGCGCAATGATAAATGAACCTAAGATAATATTGGCGGATGAGCCTACAGGGAATTTGGATGAGGAAACCAGTGAGGTGATCCACAATCTCTTAAGAAAAATATGTAGAGAGAAGAAACAAACTATAATAGTGGTGACTCATAGTACGGAACTAGCAAGTATTACAGATAAAAGGTATCACTTGACCAAGGGAAAATTAGAATTGCTGACGGATTAGCCTAAAAAATATAATTACAGATTAAAATCTTATAATTACTTTATATAGTAGTTATAAGTTTTTAGTTTGTATGAAATATAACCGGGGGGGCGTAATATGAAAAGTTTTGAAGAAATACTGTTTAAAGCACAACAGCAAGGGAAAAAAAAAGTTATCTCTGTAGCTGTAGCTCAAGACAGGGAAGTACTGTTATCTGTAGAGGAAGCTAGAAAAAAAGGTGTGGTAGATGGAATATTAGTAGGGGATTCTGCCAAGATAAAAAAAATAGCAGACGAGCTGAAGATAGACTTGTCAAACTATAAAATCATCGACAAAAAAGATGATGTAGAAGCTGCCAGACAGGCTGTAATAGAGGTGTCTAGCGGAAGAGCAGATATGTTGATGAAGGGGCTTGTGGATACAAGTGTAGTATTGAAAGCTGCATTGGATAAAGAAATTGGTCTTAGAGGAGACGGAATACTGTCTCATGTTGCTGTATTTGAGATTGAAAACTATGATAGATTATTTTTTATTACAGATGCGGCTATGAATATAGCACCAAATTTGGAAACTAAGAAAAAAATAATAGATAACTCCGTAAAAGTGGCTCGTGCTTTAGAGATAGAAATGCCTAAGGTAGCTTGTATTTGTGCCAAGGAAAAAATGAATCCAAAGATGCCGGATACAGTGGATGCGCATGAATTAGAAGAGATGAACAAAAGGGGAGAAATAAAAAATTGTGTAGTAGGAGGACCTTTTGCATTAGATAATGCTGTATCAATAGAGGCAGCTAAACACAAGGGGATAGAGCATGAAGTGGCTGGAATGGCAGATATTTTGTTGGCTCCAGATATCGAAGGTGGGAATATCCTATATAAATCTATATCTTATTTTGCAAGGTCTAAGGGAGCAGGATTGATAGTAGGAGCGACAGCACCAATTATCTTGACTTCTAGAGCAGACAGTGAGGAAACTAAGTTAAATTCAATAATATTAGGAGCAATGACAGCAGGTAAATTATAAGTTTTAATTTGTTTGAAGCATATAGGGGGAATAAAAAAATGAGTTATAAAATATTAGCAATCAATCCAGGGTCTACATCTACAAAGATAGCAATCTATGAAAATGAAAATGAGATCTTTGAAAAAACTCTGAGACATACAAATGAGGAGTTAGCACCATTTGAAAATATCTCAGACCAATTGGCATTTAGAAGGGAAGTTATCTTAGACGCAGTATCTGAATCAGGAATAAAAATCGAAGAACTAGCGGCTGTTGTAGGTAGGGGTGGACTGTTAAAACCAATTGCTGGGGGAACCTATGAAGTCAATGAAGATATGTTGGCAGATTTAAAGGTCGGAGTATTAGGAGAACATGCATCGAACTTAGGTGGAAGGATAGCTCACGAGATAGCGTCTACTGTCTCAAAGCCTTCGTATATTGTAGATCCCGTAGTAGTAGATGAGTTAAATGAGGTAGCTAGAGTATCAGGGATACCTGAATTACAGAGAAAGAGTATCTTCCATGCACTGAATCAAAAAGCAGTAGCCAGAAGAGCTGCTAAAGAGATAGGTAGACCCTATGATGAACTGAACTTAATTGTGGTGCATCTTGGTGGTGGGATCAGTGTAGGAGCTCATTCAAATGGTAGAGTTATAGATGTAAATAATGCACTTGATGGAGATGGACCGTTCTCACCTGAAAGATCTGGACAACTTCCTATTGGAGATCTTTTAAAGATGGCTACAAGTGGTAAATATGATCTAGATTTCATCAAAAAAAGGATCAAGGGAAATGGTGGAGTAGTAGCATATTTAAATACCAATGATATGAAAGAAGTTACTGATAATGCTGAAAACGGAGATAAAAAATCAAGTCTTATTGTAGAAGCTATGGGATATCAAGTAGCTAAAGAAGTTGGGTCTATGGCAGCGGTACTTTCTGGAAAGGTAGATGCTATTATCTTAACAGGAGGAATTGCTTATTCTAAGAAAATAGTAGGAGATATAACAGATAGAATTTCATTTATAGGAGAGGTAAAGGTATATCCTGGAGAAGATGAGATGTTGGCTTTAGCTGAAGGTGGTTTGAGAGTATTGACAGGGGAAGAATCTCCTAAGAAATACTAAACTATAAAATTTAACATGAGAGGGACTCCTAATGAAGGAGTCCTTCTTTGTATATAGAAATTTATTTTTTAAAATTAAAATAGGAAAATTAAAAAAATGAGGTATACTTAAATTAAGAGGAGCTACTAAAACCTCTAAGTACATTATTTCTAATAAAGGAAGTGAAGTCTATGAGAATGATTATAAGCGGGAGACATCTAGAAGTTACACCGGGAATAAGAGCACATGCTGAGAAAAAAATAGGAAAGATAAAAAAATATTTTGATCAAATAGCGGAGGTGTATATCACTCTCTCAGCGCAAAATGTAAAGACGGGAAAGGTTCATACAGCGGATGTATTAGTTTATGTAAACGGTTCTAAGATAAAAGCTAGAGTGGAAGATATAGATCTATATGCTGCTATCGATGAGGTAGTAGATATACTTGAAAAACAGTTGACTAAATATAAGGAAAAATTAAGAGATAATAATCATGCTAATGCTCTTAAAAAGTTTGATTATAATCCTGAAACTGGTAATATAACAAGGGAAAAAGTAAGTAGAGTTATTCCTACTAAAATAATGGCTAAGCCAATGGAAATAGGAGAAGCTATTTTACAGATGGAGACTATGGGGAAAAATTTCTATATCTTTATGAATGCTGAAACTGAGGAATTAAATGTAGTATATAAGAGAAGAGACGGAGATTACAGCCACGTAGAAGCTGGATGGGAATCGAAATAACTAAAAAGGGGTTAATCATTATGATTAGCTCCTTTTTTTCTTGCTTTTATCACTATAAATAAACCTTAAATCGTGGTATATTTTGATGTATTATAAATGTAAAAAAAAATTAAAATTTTAATTTCGCTATAGGCGATGGAGGGATAAAAGATGAAAGGACACAAAAATCTAATGGTTCAAGGAACGGCATCATCAGTGGGAAAAAGTTTGATAACGACTGCATTATGTAGATTGATACATAAGAAGGGGTATAGAGTTTGTCCGTTTAAGTCACAAAATATGGCACTTAATTCATATATAACTGAGGATGGTCTAGAAATGGGAAGGGCTCAAGTGGTACAGGCAGAGGCTTGTGGAATAAAACCTGAGGTATACATGAATCCAATATTATTAAAACCGACTAGCAACAGAAAATCTCAAGTGATTTTAAATGGTAGAGTTGTGGAAAATATGGGAGCCGTAGAATATTCAAAGTATAAAGAGGGATTGAAAAAAGAGATTTTAAAAAACTATGACTACATAAAGAAAAACTACGATATATCTATAATTGAGGGAGCCGGTAGCCCGGTAGAGATAAATCTTAAAAAGGGAGATCTGGTAAATATGGGGATGGCTCATATGGCGGATTCACCTGTGATCATTGTAGCAGATATAGACAGGGGAGGAGTGTTTGCCAGTGTAGTAGGGACTATGACACTTTTTACTTCTGAAGAAAGAGCCAGAGTAAAAGGGATAATCATAAATAAATTCAGAGGAGATGTGAAAATATTAGAACCTGGATTGAGACAATTAGAAGGAATTATAGGTGTTCCAGTATTAGGAGTGGTACCCTATACAAAATTAAATATAGAGGATGAAGATGGGGTAACTGATAAATTTAAAAGGGAAACTATGGATAAAGATATAAAAATATCGGTAATAAAATTAAAACATATGTCTAATTTCACAGATTTAGATGCGTTTAACCTGTATGAGGATGTGTCGATAAAATACGTAGACAGAGTAGAGGACTTAGGAAATGAAGATATGATAGTTATTCCAGGATCGAAGAGTACGATAGATGATTTAAAAGAATTAAAAGAAATGGGAATAGCAGAGAAGGTAGTGAGATTATCCAAGAGCGGAACTATAATATTTGGGATTTGTGGAGGATATCAAATGCTAGGAGGGAAGATAGAGGACCCAGAAAAATTAGAAGGGGATGTCAGTGAAATATCTGGACTAGGATTACTAGACCTTACTACTACCATGCAAAGATCAAAGAACACTCTCCAATATCACGGGAAAATATTAACAGATGAGGGATTGTTTGAGGGGCTTTATGGGAAACCTATAAAGGGGTATGAAATCCATCAAGGGATAACTAATGGTAAGGAAGAAGGTATATTTTTAGATGGAGAAAAATATATAAATGGAGTTATTAAAAATAATATAATTGGATGCTATATTCACGGGATTTTTGATAATACAGAATTCACTCGTGGTTTCTTAAATAATATAAGAAAACAAAAAGGCTTGGACGGAGTAGATGCTACAATTAGTTTTGAGGAATTTAAAGAAAAAGAATATGATAAATTAGCTAAAGTTGTGGAAGAATCAGTGGATATGGAAAAATTATATGAGATAATAGGGATCTCCCATTAATTGAAATGTTAGTCTATAAGTGATATACTAAAACTAGAGTTACGATTTTTAGTTTATGCAACGTACACAGGGGGAACAATGGGAAAAATCATATATATAACAGGGGGAGCTAGAAGTGGAAAGAGTACTTTGGCTGAAAATATAGCTCTGAATAATTATAAAACAAGGACATATCTTGCCACAGCAATTCCTTATGATGATGAGATGGTAGACAGAATAGATAAACATCTTGTTCAAAGAGGTGAAAATTGGGAAACAATAGAGGGGTATAAAAATATATCTAAGCTTTTAGAAGATAAGACGGAAAGTGATGTGGTACTCCTCGATTGTCTTACTAATATGGTGAGTAACCTTCTTTTAGATAACCATGTAGACTGGGATATGGTGACTCCTCCAGAAGTGAACGAGATGGAGGACAAAATCATGCTAGAGATAGACAATCTCTTGGTTTGTATAGACTCACACAGAGGGGATTTTATAATTGTCAGCAATGAATTAGGCATGGGGCTAGTGCCACCCTATCCACTGGGGCGATATTTTAGAGATATTTCAGGCAGGATAAATCAAAGGATAGCTGAAGAAAGTCACGAAGCCTATATGGTGGTTTCTGGGATTAAGGTTAGATTAAAATAGAGAATTAATAGGAGGAACAAAATGAAGGGATTTTTACTTCTTTTACAATTTATGACAAGGATACCGACTCCAAAAATGGAGTATGAACCAAAAAAAATGGGGAAAGCTATGAAATTTTTTCCAGTAGTTGGAATGATAATAGGGGCGATTTTATACTATTCATTTATAGTTTTAAATCAATTTTTTGACAGCCCAGAGGTAATAGCAATATTGATAATATTGATAGAAATAGTTCTTACAGGGGGACTACATCTAGACGGTTTAGCAGATACATTTGATGGAATATTTAGTTATAGAAGTAAAAAGCGTATGTTGGAGATAATGAAAGACTCTAGAATTGGAAGTAATGGGGCATTATCTTTGATAATTTATTTTGCTCTTAAAGGAACTCTTTTAAAAGAAGTTATATCCATAGATGGGGCACCTTATTTTTTACTTGTAATGCCTGTAATAGCCAGATTTAACAGTACTTTAAACTGTGGAGTAGCAAAATATGCCAGACCTAGTGGGATGGGGAAATCAATAGTAGAGGAAACAAAGACGATAGATGTATTGATATCTTTTGTTATAACAGCAGCTTTTTCATATTATTTTATAGGAATGATAGGGATATATGCCCTTATGGTAGTAAGTATCCTAGGAATATACTTTGCTAAATTGATGGAAAGGAAGATCGGCGGAATAACGGGAGATACCCTTGGTGCTGTAGTAGAAATATCTACAATAATTGTACTTCTAGTTGGAGCAATAAATGGGTAAATTAATCTTAGTAAGACATGGAGAGAGTGAATTAAATATAGAAAATATTTTTTTTGGGCATCTAGATCCTAAACTTACAAAAAAAGGAACGAATCAAGCTCAGAGAACAAAAGAGATATTATCTAGTATAAACTATAAAAAGATCTACAGTAGTCCATTAAAAAGAGCTGTAGAAACAGCTGAAATAATAAATGTGAAAAACTATGATTTAAATTTAGTTGAGGAACTAAAAGAACTAAATTTTGGGATCTTAGAGGGACTTACCTATGAAGAAATCCTAAAAAAATATCCTGAAGATGCTCTGAAATGGAAAGAAAATTGGCAGACTTATGACTATCAGACGGGAGAAAGTGTCCAGCAATTACAGGAAAGATGTGTGAATTTTGTAGAATCACTGGATTTTTCTGGAGAAAACATAGTAGCCGTGTGTCATTGGGGAGTAATAAATTGTATCTTAAGTCATTATTTTTCCGGAGGTTTGGACGGATACTGGAAATTTGCTCCCAATTATGCTGGAATAATAGTTATAGAATTTACAGATGGATATCCAATCTTAAAGGGGATCAATATAGGAGATGTCGATGGAATTATATAAGGCAACATTAAAGAGGATAAAACCCATAAATATCGAAATAATTAAAAAGGCAAAGAAAATATTGGATGAAAAGATGAAACCCTTAGGAAGTTTGGGTAAATTAGAAGAACTAGCTACTCAAATATCTGGAATAACTGGAAGGCTAGATAATACAATTTCAAAAAAATTACATTTAGTAGTCTCAGCAGACAATGGAATAGTGGAGGAGGGAGTCTCATCTTGCCCAATTGAATATACAAAGATTGTTTCTGAAGCAATGTTATCTAAAGTGGCAGCTATTGGAATTTTGTGTGATATATTGGATGTGGATTTTAAATTAATAGATATAGGAATAGCAGGAGAGATAGAGAGGGAATACCCAAATTTATATAGAAAAAAAATAAAAATGGGAACCAATAATTTTGTATATGAACCAGCTATGAGCTATGATGAATGTATAAAAGCAATAGAAGTAGGTATATCAATCGTAGAAGAAAACTTAGACTACGATATATTTTCTAATGGAGAGATGGGGATAGGAAATACTACTACAAGCAGTGCTATCCTCTATGCCTTGACAGGTGAAAACTTAGATTTAATTGTAGGCCGTGGTGGTGGTCTCAGTGATCGTGGGCTTATGAAGAAAAAAAAGGTGATAAAGGATGCTGTAGAGAAATATAACCTCTTTGAAAACAATCCCATAGAGATCCTCCGATGTGTAGGAGGTTTAGATATTGCCTGCATGGCAGGAATCTATCTTGGATGTGCAGCTAACTCTAAACCAATATTAATAGACGGTTTTATATCTAGTGTAGCAGCATTGGTTGCTCAAAAGATAGTTCCTGATACGGTGGATTATATGATAGCTACCCATAGAAGCGAGGAGCCAGGGATGGTAATAATAAGCAAAACTTTGGGGAGAAAAACATTTTTAGATATGAACATGAGATTGGGAGAGGGAACAGGGGCAGTCCTTGCATACCCAATAATAATATCAGCTTTAGAGGTGATGAAAAGGATGAAAACTCCAAAGGAAGTCTATAAAATCTTAGGGTAGCAGGGGGAGTGTCGTGGAAGAAAAAGAACATTCAGGACATAGAGGTAGAATTAGATCTAAAATTTTAAAGAATGGTTTAGATGGATTTCTAGATTATGAAATTTTAGAGGCACTATTATTTTATACTATTTTAAGAAAAGATACTAAGCAGGCAGCCAAAGACCTTTTAAAGGAATTCAAAACATTGGAGAGAGTTTTAGCTACATCTAAAGATGAAATATTATCGTTAAAAATAAAAGGAATAAGCGAAAACACCTGTATCCATTTTAAACTCCTAAATGATTTAAATAAAAAATTATATAAGGAAAAATTCAGAAAAGAAATCATTTTAAACTCTGTAGAAGCTACATATGATTATTTAAAGAGTAGTATAGGGCTCTTAGAGAAAGAAGTTTTTAAAATTATATTTTTAAGTGCTAACAACAAGTATTTAGGAGATGAAATTATATTTTTAGGAACAATAGACCGGAGTCAGATATACCCCCGTGAAATAGTGAAATGTGTGATGAAATATAACGCAAAATCAGTTATATTTTCCCATAATCATCCGTCGGGGAATCCAAAACCATCTCAGGCAGACCTTGAGATGACAAAAAAGTTAAAAAAAATACTAGAACCTTTGGAAGTGAGGGTTTTAGATCATATAATTATAACCCCGGAAAAATATTATAGTTTTCTAGAAGAGGGGATTATATAGAGGAGGCTACAATGAATAAATCTAACATGATGACTATAGAAGAAAAAATGGCTATAAGATTAAAGGAAAAAAATAATAAAGGAACTCAAAAGAAAGAAGTAACAGATGAGACTCCTAAAGATAAAGTTGAAAATAAAAAAAATGAGACAAAGAATAAACCAGAAGTGATAAAAAAAGAAGTAATAAAACCAGAAATGATAAAATCAAGAAAAGTAGAAAAAGTAGAAAAAGTAGAAAAAGTAGTAGAGGAAGATTTAGCTATGCCAGCTCCTGCTGCCTGTGGGACAAAACCTTGTGATGAAAACTGTGAAAAAAAGAAAGCTGCCAAAGAGGAATTAAATAGAGAGATCTTAGATGAAGAATGGGAAGCTGAAAATAAAAATGCGAAGGATATAGAAAAAGTTGAAGAAAAACAATATAAGATCTTGGGGATTATGTTTGAAATAACTAGAAAGAGATATTATTTTGAAGTAGTAGATGAAGTCGATTATATAGTGGGAGATAGAGCTGTAGTGGATACTGCTAGAGGTAAGGAGATCGGTTTAGTATATATGGCTCCTAAAATGATGACTGAAAAATCTTTGGTATTACCTTTAAAACCTGTAATCAGAAAGGCTACAAAAGAGGATAATAAACAATTTGAGATTCTAAAAGCAGAGGCAGAAAAAGCCCATAATATAGGAAAAGAAAAGATAAAAAAACATGAACTACCTATGAAATTAGTGGCTACAGAGTTTACTTTTGATAAATCAAAATTGATCTTCTATTTTACAGCAGAGGGTAGGATAGATTTTAGAAACTTAGTAAAAGAGTTAGCGACTATATTTAAACTTAGAATTGAATTGCGTCAAATAGGTGTGAGAGATGAAGCTAGAATATTAGGGAGCTTAGGAATCTGTGGGAAGGAACTTTGTTGCAGAATTTATATCAATAAATTTGATTCAGTCCTCATTAAGATGGCAAGAGATCAAGGACTGGTAATAAATCCTTCAAAAATTTCTGGAGCTTGCGGTAGACTGCTTTGTTGCATTAAATATGAATATCAACAATATGCCGATGCTCTATTGAAGTGCCCGAGTATGGGTCAGACAGTAAATGTAGGAGATGGCAAGGGCAGAGTCGTTGGGATAAATCCATTGAATGAGTATTTGTATGTAGATGTAGAAGGAAAAGGCAGAATGAGGTTGAATTTGGATGAGGTAAGTTTTGATAAGAAAGAAGCTAGAAAACAACATAAATCCAAGAAAAAAACACCTGAAGAAACAGCAGCGAAGGGGCTGGAAGCGAAATAATGAGAGCAGATGAAAATTTAGAACCCCTAGATTATGGAATGGTTATTCTACAAAAAAAAGATGGATTTAGGTTTGGAGAAGACGCTGTCATGGTGGCGGAGTTTTTTACCCCCGCTAAAAATGGGAACCTACTAGATATAGGAACAGGAACAGGAATAATTTCACTGATCCTGTCTAGAGATCCTGTGATAAACAAGATCACATCGGTAGAGATCCAAGAAGATATGGCAGATATGGCCAAAAGAAGCGTGGAAAAAAATAATCTTATAGAAAAAATAGAGGTTCTCGATATCGATATAAAAAAGTTAAATAGAGGGAATAGCTATGACTATATAGTGAGTAACCCACCCTATATGAAAAAAGCTAATGGGAAGGTAAACCCCCACTCCATAAAAGCAATTTCCAGACATGAGATAACTTTAAATTTGGAAGAGTTGATAACTGAGAGTAGAAGGCTCCTAAAACCAGGAGGAAGTCTGACACTGATATATAGAAGTGAGAGGATGGTAGAACTATTAAATAATCTATCGGAATTTGGATTTTATCCAAAGAGGATACAAAATATATTCAGTGAAACTACTAAAGTTTCTAAACTTTTCCTGATAGAAGCTATCAAGGGGAAAAATAAAGGTTTTGAATTTTTAGAGCCACTCTATATAAAGTAAAAGAGATATATAACATTAAAAGAGGCGATGCCTCTTTTTTTTTGAAGAAAAAACTCCTGTGTTTACAAGTTTTTTTAATAGATTTTAGGGTCTGTCTCATATTTTGTGTAAACCTCCAAATTAGTGTAAACTACAATTACATTAATTTGGAGGTTTTTTTATGAGAAAAAGAAGAAAAGATTTATCCCCTGATGAATTAGCACGAAAAGAGCTAATTAGAGAA
>NZ_JBAHZY010000103.1:0-26440 GCF_037132775.1 Psychrilyobacter sp. | reverse complement strand
TACTATTTTAATGTCACCACCATGTTCTATTATAGATGGTCTTATTTTTTATGATATAATTGTTTCTACTTTTTGTAACATCACGACCACCTTTTTTTCAAGAGAGGCCGAAGCCTCTCTATATTATTATTATTATTTTATCCCTGTAATATCTTTAACTAATTGTTTCTTACCTTCAATATTTCCTTGTCTAGAGATCATAATTCTTTGAGCTTGAGGAGATCCTGCCCCATGCATTGATTCAGTTCTATATCCTACTGCAGAAGCACCTAGAGTAAGATTTTCAATGAATCTAAGAACTTTTTGACGATTTTCTACAGGTACTTTACTGTCACCAGCGAAATATTTTTTACAATATTCACCAATTACAGGATGTTTAAAGTCTATATCTGAAGGCATAGTTACCATTAATCCACCTGCGATATCTTCAGCTAATCTTGCAATTTCATATGGAAATCTTGTTACATTTTGTTTACATATATTAGCTAAAAGAAGATCTATTTGGTAGTTTCCTGCTTTTGTAGGAACTCCCTCAGTAGAGCAAGCAAGACCACACGCATATAATGTTTCATTAAGATGAGTCATCTCAATAAGTTTATCTTTTATATGAGAAGCTTTAGGAACACCATTATATTCTGCTATAAGTGCCGCAGCTCCTATAAGTGCATCTCCTACTCCTACCTTACATCCTCCATAACTTTGTCTATGGTAACCAGCAAATCTTTCTACTAGAACACCAGCAAAATCATATTCTCCATTTAGATATATTCTTTCATTAGGGATGAAAACATCATTGAATACAACCAATGCTTCCTGTCCACCGAATTTAGGGTTTCCTTCATCCATACTTCCGTCTTCCATTTTTCTCATATCACATGATTGTCTACCGTAGATCATTAATATTCCGGGAGCATCTGATGGGATAGAGAATGAAATAGCGAAGTCTTTATCATTTTCTCCCATGGCAATAGTTGGCATAATAAGATGTTCATGGGAGTTTACAGCACCAGTTTGGTGAGCTTTAGCTCCTCTTACTACGATTCCATCTTCTCTTCGCTCTACTACACGAAGATAAAGATCTAGATCAGCCTGTTGATGTGGTGCTAATCCCCTATCTCCTTTAGGATCTGTCATAGCTCCATCTACTGTAAGGTCATTTTCCTGAACAAATTTCATATATCTTTTAAATCTCTCATGATAAACTGTTCCATATTTTTCATCTATTTCAAAAGTTGTACTAAAGATAGAGTTGAAAGCATCCATTCCTACACATCTTTGGAAACATGAAGCTGTTTTTTGTCCTAGTAACCTTTGCATCTTAACTTTGTTTTTAAGATCTTCAGTACTTTGATGAAGATGGCAGAAACGATTAACTCTCTCTCCTGTAATATTTGAGATAGCAGTCATAACATTTTGATGTTCCTCTTCATGAGCCATATCATAAGTAGCTGCAACTGAATTAATAGAAGGTCTAATCATAGGATGATCTATGAAATTCTCCACCAATTCTCCCATCAAATAAACTTTTGTTTTCATCTTCTTTAAACTTTGAATATACTCTTCGCCTGTCATTAATGCCATTTCTAACCCCTCCTAATAAATTTAGTGCTATTTTAAAATTGTTTATAAAAAATTAATGCGTTATTTTTAAGTTATTTTTAATTCTTACTAACTTATTTCTTGTGAAATTTTTATTATTTATTAATACTATATTTACTACATAAAAATAGAAAAATCAACCTTTTTGATGAAATAATCTATTTTTTATTATTTTTTTCTTCCATGTGTATAAGTTGGTAGGATCATTGGTGAAAACAAGGTAGTTTCTATACCATTGTTTTCTAGATCTTTGTGATATTTTCTTACATGATCGAATGTTAAATCTTTGATTTTTATATCTTTAAATTTTTCTCCAGCATGGATCCCGGCTCTTCGACCAAATACAATTATATCTAATAATGAATTTCCCATAAGTCTATTGGTTCCATGGATTCCTCCAGCACATTCACCAACTACATATAAATTTTCTATTTTTGTCTGACCGTTTTTATCTATTAGTAGTCCTCCGTTTTGATAATGGAGGGTTGGGTAGACTAAAATTGGTTTTTTTCTCATGTCTAAATCAAACTTTTGATACATTCTAAACATTGCCGGAAGTTTTTTCTCAATAGTACCCTCACCATGGATCATCTCAATAAGGGGAGTATCTAACCATACACCATAGCCACCTGTAGGAGTAGGCACTCCATTTCCTTTTACATTGCACTCTTTAATAATTGCAGAAGCCTCTACATCTCTTGTTTCTAAATGGTAAACAAATTGATCACCGTGAATATTTAATGGAGTAGCTCCTAAACTACGAACTTTTTCTGTAACCAGTGCTCCAAAGATTTGAGATGGATGAGCTACACCAGTTGGATGATACTGAATGGTGTCTGCAAAAGCAAGCTCAGCACCTACTCTATATCCCATCACAAGTCCATCAGCAGTAGCACCATAATGGTTAGATGTTGGGAATCCTTGATAGTGAAGTCTCCCTGCTCCACCAGTTGCCATTATCACAGTTTTTGCTTGGATCACAAAGATTCGTTTAGTTTCTAGATCAGAGATAATTGCTCCGGCAGCCTTACCATCGGTATCAAGGAGGAGTTCAATTACCGGAGAAAATTCTAGTACTTCTATCTCCTCATTTCTAACTTCGTCTCTCATGACACGCATTATTTCGGCACCACTATAGTCTGCAGCAGAGTGCATTCTTTTCCTAGAGGTACCTCCTCCATGATTAGTTATCATAGTTCCATCTTTTTCCTTATCAAACATCACACCTAGATCATTTAACCACTTGATTGCAGATGGGGCATCTTTTACTAAAGTACTGGCAAGTTCGGGAACATTGGTATAATGCCCTCCTCCCATTACATCTAAATAATGTTTTGCTGGAGAATCCTCTGGCTTATCAGCAGCTTGGATTCCTCCCTCAGCCATCATAGTATTTGCATCACCAAAACGTAATTTGGTTGTGATTAATACTTTAGCTCCTTTTTTATTGGCTTCCAAAGCCGCAGCAGCCCCTGCTCCTCCGCCTCCTATAATTAATACATCCACATCATAATCTATTTTATCCAAATTTATTTCAATATTCTCTAACTTGCTTTTAGCTTCTAAAAGCTCTCCTAATTCATTAGGAACTCTCTGTCCCTTGTTAACTCCATGCTTTAAATACATAAAACCCTTGTCACTATAATCTGGATGATTTTCATTTAAAACATCTAACTTACCTTCTGGAGACATCCTAGGAAAATCTATTCCAATTCTTTGGGAACGTGTCTCTTCTACTTTTTTGGATAATTCCCTCATCTCTGCTGTATACATTAAATACCTCCCCAAAACTTAAACTTATTTATTGATTTTATTTTAAAATAGATAATATTGTTGGTTTCAAATGGAATTGAGTATAGTTTGCCCGCCAAAGGCGGACAAACTATTCAATTTTAAAAGCTTTCAATATCATAAAAAAATTACTTACTAATGTCTCTAGAATTATATAATTGTTTTAATTCTTCAATATTTTTATCCATAATTTTTTTCATAGAATCATCGTGTTTTCCAGCTATTATCTCGGCTACTTTATCTGTTAGATGTTTTGTCTCAGGAGCAATGTATTTACCTGTGAGACGCCGTGCTAGAAGTGCTACATTGTAATGAGTTATTCCGGCAGGGCACCTAGATGCACATATCCCACATGATACACAGTCAAAAGATTCGTGTGCACATTTTTCAAATTCGCCTCTTTGTGAATGGGCGATATACTGCATAACATTTATATCTTGAGGACAGCCATTGGTACATGAATTACAGCCTATACATTTATAAATTTCAGGATAAAATTTTGCCATTGTATCCATAGTTGGTTTAAATTCATTTATATTATACAGAGGTTTTTCTCCTGGAAAAAAGGGAAGCTGTGTAAAATACATTCCATCTTCAACCTTTGTCTGACATGCCAAGGCTACCTTTAATTCTTTATTTTCTTTGACTCTGTAAATAGTAGAACATGCACCACAAAATCCAGATCTACAACCGCAACCCTTAGTTAACTGATATCCCGCATATTCCATAGAATCCATGATTGTTAAAGTAGAAGGTACTGCATATTTTTTACCAAATATATATACATCGATCATTTTTTTTTCAGACATCTATGCCTCCTTTGCCTTTTATTATTTAGTGATATTTTTAAAAAATTAATATTCATTTGGAAGTTCCGTAATCTCATCGCATCTAAATACAGGACCGTCCTTACACACATATTTATCACCTATATTACAACGTCCGCATTTTCCAATTCCACACTTCATCTTTAATTCTAAAGTAGTATAAACTTGTTCTTTTTTAAACCCCATTTTCTCCAAAGCTTGAAGGGTGTATTTTATCATGATAGGTGGACCACAAACTAAGGCAATTTTATTACTACTATCAAACCCCAATGCCTTCACATAATCAGGGACAAATCCTACATGCTCATTCCAATTTTCAGACAGGCTGTCTACTGTGAGATGTACAAAAGTCTCTTTTTCTTTGGGCCAAACATCAAAGATATCTTTTGAATGTACCAAATCTCCCGGTGTACGAGCACCATAAACAATGTCTACCACACCAAACTCATCTCTCTTATCCATAACATAATTAATTACAGAACGCAGAGGAGCAAGTCCTATTCCCCCACCTATAAATACTAAATCTTTGTTTTTTAATTCCTCTACAGGAAAATTATTTCCGTAGGGACCTCTTACGCCTATTTCAGACCCTGCTTCAAGCTGGTGCAAATAATCTGTGACAGTTCCGCATTTTTTGATACTACATTCTATATATTCCTCCTGTGAAGGAGAGGATGTTATTGAAAAGATAGCTTCTCCTATGGGAGGAATAGAGATCATAGCACATTGACCCGGCATAAATTCAAAGGGCTTTTTCCCAGATTTATCTACTATTTTAAAAGTAGTAACATCATGGGTATCTACTCTAACCTCTTTTATAATAGCTATTTGAGGCATCAATGGATCTTGATCATGACAACTACAGCTCATTATTTTCACCACCTAATTTTTTTATTATCTTTATAATGTCTATATGTACAGGACACTTCTCTACACATCTTCCACATCCAACACAAGAATAGACACCCTCATGATTTTTAGGATAATAAACGAGTTTATGCATAAATCTCTGTCTTAACCTCTGCATTTGGCTGGTTCTAGGGTTTCCATGGGCCATAAGTGTGAAATCAGATGACATACACGAGTCCCAGCAACGAAATTTTTCACCATGATTATGATTACTGCCCTTATAATCACGAAGATCATAGCAATGACAGGTAGGACAGAGATATGAACAAGTCCCGCAAGCAAGACATCTTTCACTAAATTCATTCCATATTTCTTCCCTGTCAAATATCTCTTGTTGAGTCCCTTTTATTTTCGAAAGGTCTATATTGTTGAATGGAAGGTCTTTTAAATTTTCCTGGATATCATCTTTTTCTTGCTCTAGGTTTTGGGTATCTTTTTCTTGGATATCTATAAAAAATTCTTTCGTATTTTCCATTAATTTTTGACCTTTTTCACTCTGAGCTTTCCATAGAAATGAATCTCCTATATCCCATGTAGCTATATCTGCACCTAAAGGGGCAGATGTAGCATCTATCCCAAAAGAATTGCAAAAACAAGTATCTTCAGGATTGGAGCAGGCAAGAGAGATGACAGTTCCCCTATCTCTATGTTCTTTATAATAGGTGTCTACAGGATCTCTTAAAAATATATTATCTAAAAGTTTAAAACTCTCTACATCACAGGGTCTCACACCAAAAAGAACGTATTCTTCCCCCTTAGCCTTGACAGCTTTAAGACTTAATTTTTTATTTTCATTTTCATTTTTAAATTTTAAATAAGTTTCTGTCTGTGGAAAAACAAGGTGTTTAGGAGAAGCATTGGTCCTTACTCTGTCTAAATTAACTTTTTCTTCCTCTTTCCAAAGGGAAAAATTAAGTATTTTATTTTTTTCAATAGGAAGAAACAAATCAAAGTCAGCGCTGATTCTTTGCCATAATTCAGGCAGTTTAGCCTTTAAAATCTTTTTCATTACTTCCCTCCTTGTTTTGAAAATGTATCTGAATCTTCAAGTTTAAATGTAACCAAGGGTGCTGGAGTTGTGGAATCTAGACCAGCATTAAATTCACCATAGATCTCACTTATATCTTTTATTATTTTTTGGTTCAGCAGATTAAGGGAAATCCCAGCAGGACAGACCCTAGCACATTCACCACAATCTACACAACGACCTGCCACATGATATGCTCTAACAATATGGAAAAATGTGTCTTCTGCTTCTATTTTTGTTTTTCCCGAGGTCTCTATATCACAATTATCAAATACACATTTTACACAGCTACATGCAGGACAGATATCACGACATGCATTACACCTGATACATCTTTGGAATTCTCCTTTCCAAAAGTTGTAACGTTCATCAGGGGTCATAGATTCAATCTCTTCTACCCCTTTAAATCTATCTTCTTTATTGATTTTATTTTCTACTTCATCAGTTAAAAGCTGATCGTAAACCACTGGATTTGGAGAGATACATATTAGGCATTTATCATACTTTATTTCCTCTCCTAAAACATCCTTACTTTTATTTTTATTATTTAGAATAAAACCATTTTCAGATTTTTTTATTTCTTTGACTCTGTCATTTAACATCAATTTTTTAACTTTTTCAGGGTCAATCATCCCTTCACAGGGGATCCCATAAAGAACTACATTTTCTCTGTTTATTCTATTATCCTTTAGGAGCTGGTTAAAAGAAGTTGAGTCACAACCTTTAATAAAAATTCCGATTTTATCATGTTTTTGAAGTTCCTTTATTAGATATTTACTGAGATTATTTATACAAAATAAATCCCAGATCAAAGTCTCAGCATCTTCTGGTTTAGTGATAAATGCCGGATATGATTCAGACCACAGGTCGCCTTTTTTCCATCCTAAAATTTTATCTACCTCTTTATTTATAAGAGCCTGTTTTGCAATAGCTCTTATTTTTATAGTTATATTTTCCATCTGGCATCCCTCAACTTTTTATTTGGTCCAAGCTTATAAATATTTTCTAATATATCGTTCATCACAGTTGCAAATTTATTTCCTTCTGCCGCTGAGATCCAATCAACTTTAAAACGTTCTTTTTCTATACCTATATATTCTGTTAAATTTGTTATAAGTGAAAATCTGCGCCTTGTATGGTAGTTCCCAGTAGAATAATGGCAATCTCCTGGGTGACATCCAGCTATTACTACACCATCAGCACCATTCTGGAATGCTCGTAATACAAAATTTATATTTACCCTACAAGAACACGGGACACGTATAATTTTGATATTAGCAGGATAGTTTAACCTGCTTGTTCCAGCTAGATCAGCACCTGCATAGCTACACCAATTGCAGCAGAATGCAACGATTAATGGTTTGAATTCCTCATTTTTGTTGATTGTATTAGTATTAGTACCTAACAACATATTGCATCCACCTCCGCTAAGATCTGCTTATTTGTAAATCCTTTGAGATCTATTGCACCAGGTCGGCAGGTAACGGTACATCCTCCACAACCATGACAGAGAGCTTCATTTACCTCTGCTACTGTTTTTTTAATTTTTTGTCCATGATCGTTGATCTCCATGTTTTTAAAAGAAATAGCATCATATGGACACATCTCAATACATGCAAGGCATCCACTACATATAGATTCATCGACTGCAGAGACACAAGGGTTATTTATAAGTTTTGATTTGTTTAAAAGACCAATAACTTTTGCAGCAGCAGCACTTGATTGAGCTACAGTTTCTGGGATATCTTTAGGTCCTTGACAGGCTCCTGCCAGATATATTCCTGCTGAAGTTGTTTCTACAGGGCGAAGTTTTGGATGAGCCTCTGTAAAAAATTTATTTATGTCGGTGCTGATATTGAGCTTTCTTTTGAGATCTACAGCATCACTTTTAGCTTTTGTAGCAGCAGCCAATACAACCATATCAGCATCTATCACAAGGACTTCGCCACTCATGGTATCCACTCCATGAACCATAAGTTTTTTCCCCTCAGGAAAGATCTTTCCAACCATTCCCTTAATATATTGAACCCCATATTTTTCTACAGCTCTCCTCTGGAATTCATCAAAATTCTTTCCGGGAGTACGTACATCAATATAAAACACATATGCCTTTACATCAGGATATTTTTCCTTTATCAACATGGAATGTTTAGCAGTATACATACAACAAATTTTTGAGCAATATGATTTACCTCTTTCAGTTTTGTCTCTAGAACCGACACATTGTATAAATACTACTTTTTTCGGTCTTTCTCCATCGGAGGGACGTACAAACTTTCCGTTTGTCGGTCCAGCTGCATTGGTTATCCTTTCAAATTCAAGTGATGTAATGACATCTGGATGATCATACTGATATTCTCCAAATTTATCTAAATCAATGATGTCATAACCACTAGCTACTACTATGGCACCATATTCTTCAGTTATTATTTCATCCTTATCATCAAATTTAATAGCTCCTGAAGGACATAATTTTTCACATAAACCGCATTTTCCTGTTTTTAATTTGATACATTCATCTTTATCTATTACTGGTACATTAGGAACAGCTTGAGCAAATGGAATATAAACTGCACCTCTATTTTTAAGACCCTCTTCAAATTCACTTTTAGCTTTTTTAGAAGGACATTTATCAGTACATATTCGACATCCAGTGCACTTATCCATATCAACATAACGTGCTTTTTTCTTTATATTTACTTTGAAATTCCCCACATATCCGCTAATTTTTTCTACTTCACTATAGGTGTGAAGAGTTATATTTGGATGTTTTGCAGCATCTACCATTTTTGGTGTTAGAATACATGCTGAACAATCCAAGGTAGGAAATGTTTTATCTAGTTGTGCCATTCTGCCACCAATACTTGGCGTTTTTTCTACAATATCTACCTTGTACCCAGCATCTGCAATATCTAATGCAGACTGGATACCAGCTATTCCACCACCAATTATTAGAGCTTTTTTTACCACGTCTATCTCTCCTGGAATCAGCTCACTGTTCAAGGTAGCTTTAGCCACTGCAGCTCTTGTAAGAGCTATAGCTTTTTCGGTTCCCTCTTTCATATCTTTGTGTACCCAAGAGCACTGTTCCCTTATGTTGGCAATTTCTACCAAATACGGATTCATTCCAGCTTCCTCTGCTGCTCTACGAAAAGTACTTTCATGCATTCGAGGAGAACAAGCTGCAATTACGACTCTATCTAAGTTATATTTTTCTATAGTATCCTTCATCATATTTTGACCAATGGCAGAACACATATACTGGTAGTCTATAGCATATGTAACTCCTGACATTTTTTTTGCTTCTTCGACAACCTGTTTCACATCGACGGTAGCGGCTATGTTTGAACCGCACCAGCATACAAAAACTCCAATTTTTCGCAACCTTATACCTCCTTGCAAGATAATAACCTCTATTTATTTACTGTATTTACGAAGTGCACTTACAACAGCCTGTTGTGGCATTTTTTCATCTGTCATCAACTGACCTATATTTTGAACTTTCAGTCTATTATTTCCTTTCTGCCTCAAACTAATAAGACGTACAGCTTCCATGAGACTAGCTAAATCAACTCCCCTTGGACAACGAGCTGCACAGGTAAAACATGATGCACAACTCCAGATTGTTTTACTTTCGATGACCTTGTTAAATTGTCCTAATTGTAAGTGCCTCATTATTTGATGGGGGAGTATATCCATCTCTGTAATTGCTGGGCAGCCTGCTGTACATTTCCCACATTGCATACAGTCATTGATCATCTCATTACTTATTTTTTTTATTTGTAAGATCTCTTTTTCATATTTATCGGGAATATGTTTTGTTCTAATCATTATTTAGCCTCCTAATAAAGATAATTATTTCACATTTAAAGTCTCAGCTAATAGTTCTGTAAAGTAAACAACTGATATATTATTTGTTTTAGCTTCCTGACTGTTCTCTAAATTATACTTACACAGAGGGCAAGCAGTTACAATCTCTTGAATTCCATTTATAACAGCAGACTTTACAATATTATTTGTCATCTCTTCTGTTATAGATTTATTTTCAGTCACAAGGTATCCCCCACAACACTCTGTTCTATAAGGATATTTTATAGCCACACCACCCAATGCATCTATAAAATTTTCAATGATCACAGGATTTTCTGAATCATCAAACTTCATATCTTTTTCTGGTCTTAGGAGGAGACAACCATAATAAGCTCCAATTTTACGACCGTTAAGAGAAGTTTTTATTTTTTCAGATAATTTTTTAAATCCAAAATCATCCCTGATCATCTCTAGAAAATGAATTACCTCTCCATCTCCGTTGTAGTCGTTTTCAAGCTTTAGATAATTGTTAACCTTATCTCTTATTTCCTTTTTGTTTTTCATATCCTCATTGACCCTTTTAATAACATGGTGACAGGCAGAACAAAGGGTCACAAGTTTTTCGTTTTTGTCCCGGGAAGCTGCAAGACTTCTGACAGAAGATAATTTTGTAACAATTTCATCCTCTCCCATGGGGTAGACAGCACCACAACACTGCCAATCTTTTAGTTCTTTCAATTCAATACCCAGTTCATTGGCTGAATCTAGAGCAAACTTTTCAAGTTCCTGTGCTTTTGTTTTTAAGGTACATCCTGGATAATAACTATACTTCATTTGTTTAACCTGCACTTTAAGATATAAAAAGTACAGGCCTTCACCCCCTATTTAAAATACATTTTGTTATTTTTTTAACAAAGTTGAATGTAAAAAAATTGATAATAATATCAATTTTTAATTTTATAATAATTTATATTAGCACATTGTAATTCTCAAATATGAGAAAAATTATTAAATAATACTATAAAAATATATCCAATAGTATATATATACCTCAAAAAGAACTAAAAATCAAATAAAAAAATAAAAAATATTTAACTATTAAAGTCAGATATTTTTTATTTGGTTTTATGAGCTATTAAATTAGAAAAGGAAATAAATCACTAACTGTGGAGTGTTTTTAGGTGTTAATAATTATTTTCTTATTAAATTATTTTCTATTGCGATCTTCTTAACAATTTCAGCTACCACCGATGCTACTCTATCATCAAATGGGCTAGGAATGATATAGTCTGCTCTTAGCTCTTCTTCCTTCAATACATTATCAATACCATATGCTGCGGCCATCTTCATCTCATCGTTGATTACTGTAGCTCCAGCCTCTAAAGCCCCTTTAAATAACCCTGGGAATGCCAATACATTATTTACTTGGTTAGGGTAATCTGATCCCTGTGCCTACCACTGCTGCTCCAGCCTCTAATGCATCCTCAGCATGATCTCAGGTGTAGGGTTTGCCATAGCTAGAATAATAGGATCTGCATTCATAGATTTTACCATATCTTTTGTCACCATTCCTGGTGCGAATACTCCTATAAATATATCTGTTCCCTTCATCAACCCAACTACTGAATCTTCCTCTAAATTTTCCGGAGTGTCGATGATATTTTGATCCAATAATTCCTTGACTAAGAATCTATATCTATCATATTTATCCATAGTTATTACACCCTTGGAGTTATAAGCATATATAGATTTAACTCCTAATTTTTTAAGCATTCTAGCGATAGATGATCCAGCCGAACCAGTTCCAATCATAGATACTCTTAAGTCAGCAATATTTTCCCCCAATAATTTGCATGAATTTATTATTGCAGCTGTAGTAACTATTGCTGTACCATGCTGATCATCATGGAAAACAGGAATATCTAACTCCTCTATCAGTCTTCTTTCTATCTCAACACATTTAGGAGCTGCTATATCCTCTAAATTTATTCCTCCAAAAGTAGGCGCTAATAACTTACAAGTTCTAATAATTTCTTCCGTATCTTTAGTATCCAGACAGATAGGAAATGCGTCTACTCCTCCAAATTCTTTGAATAGAATTGCTTTTCCTTCTTCTAGTAATTTAATTAATCTATCATGAGCTGCATCCCTTGCTGTGTATATTATCCCAGATATTTTCACAGTATCTCCTGCTTTTAATTTTTCTATATCGCTATCTTTTAATGGTGTTGTTAACTTCATAATTACCTCCTATTTTATAAGATTATCTCCTTGTGTCTGGCAGCATGACAATTTATGTTGATGGCAACCGGTAATGATGCAATATGACAAGGGTAAGATTCTACCTTTACTGAGAGTGCCGTATTTCTTCCACCAAGTCCCATGGGTCCTACTCCAGTTTTATTTACTAACTCTAATAATTCATCTTCTAATTTAGCATTTTTAGGGTTTGAGCTACTGTCATTGACATCTCTCATAAGAGATTCTTTAGCTAAGAGTGCAGCTTTTTCAAAAGTTCCACCTATTCCTACTCCTACAATAATTGGAGGGCATGGGTTTCCACCGGCATTTTTTATTGTTTCCACAACAAATTTCTTGATACCTTCTATGCCATCAGCTGGTTTTAACATCTTGATAGCACTCATGTTTTCGCTTCCACCACCCTTAGGGGCTATTATAATTTTCACTTTATCACTACCAGGTATTAATTTAGTGTGGATAATTCCAGGAGTATTATCCTTTGTATTTACTCTATCCAATGGATCTTTTACAACAGATTTTCTTAAGAACCCCTTTTCATAACCCCTTTTCATAACCCCTTCTAATCCCTTCATTTACAGCTTCAGATATGTCCCCATCTATGTAAACCTCTGTACCAATTTCTAAAAATACCACTACTATACCAGTATCCTGACACATTGGAACTAAATTCTCTTGAGCAATCACATGATTTTCAACAATTTGATCTAATATATTTTTTCCTACAGGTGAAACCTCTGTTTTGGCCATTTTCTTTAAATTATCTAAAACATCGGAACCTAGGTAAAAATTGGCATCCATACACATTTTTTCTACAACATTTGTTACCTTGATTAAATCCAAGTTTTTCATCTGATCACTCCCTAAATTATTGATGTTGTCTTAACTTTACAGCAGATAGTTTGTTATTTTTTTAACAAACTATCTAATAATATATATATAATTCAAATTTAATTAAAAATCAACTAAAAAGATATAAAATATATAATTATTTTATAAATGCCAAAAAAATAAACCAAAAGTACTTATATTGCGTTACTTTTGTAAGGGGAATAAAAATTTACATATTAAAATAATTAATAATAAAAAAGGAGAGCAATAATTTTCTTATTGCTCTCCTACATAAAATTTTATTTATAAATTTTCGTTAAATTTTCTTATTTCTGCCTTAATCTCTTCAGAAGTGGCCATAGTCATTACTCTTTCAACTAATGCTTTATCCAAATGGATAATATTTCTTTTGATACCTAATACAGAGATAGCAGACATTGAAAATGCATCTAATCCCATACCAAATAAGATAGGAGTAGCTAATTCATCTCCTGCAAATTCACCACACATAGAGATAGGTATCCCACCTGCATGAGCTCCTTCAATAGATAGTTGGATAGCTGCTAATACACCAGGATTAAATGAATCGTATAAGTTAGCGATTTTTTCGTTACCTCTGTCAACAGCCAATGTGTATTGAGTCAGGTCATTTGTACCAATTGAAAAAAAATCGACCTCTTTAGCAAAATATTTTGCTCTAAATGCTACAGATGGAGTCTCAACCATTATACCTAGCTGAATATTTTCATCAAAATTAATACCTTCATTTTTTAATTCTGCCTTGCACACTTCTAAGAGTGCTTTTGATTTTCTGACTTCATCCAATGAAATGATCATAGGAAGCATGATTTTAACATATCCAAGTCCAGAGGATCTAAGTAAGGCTCTAAATTATGTTTTTAGGATCTTAGGTCTGTCTAAACAAACTCTAATAGCTCTCCATCCTAGGAATGGATTTTCCTCTTCAGGTAATTCCATATAAGAAAGTGCTTTATCTCCACCTATATCCATTGTTTTAATAGTTACGGGTAGTCCTTCCATTCTTTCTACAACCTCTTTGTATGCTTGTAATTGTTCTTCTTCAGTCGGAAACTTGTCAGAGTTCATAAATAAGAATTCAGTTCTATAAAGACCAATTCCATCAGCACCATTTCTAAGAACACCTTCAATATCAGAAGGTTCACCAATGTTAGCCCAAGCTCCCACAGTGATGCCGTCTTTAGATGTGGCTTTTTTATCTTTTAACTGCTTCAACTCTTCCTTTTCAACGTTGAATTTTTGTTTTGCTTTGATAGCTTCTACAATCTCATTATTCGTAGGGTTGATAATAACTTTACCATTCAATGCATCTACAATGATTGTTTCCTCATCTTTTACATCACTTAAGATAGTTTTTGTCCCTACGACAGCAGGGAGTTCCAAAGATCTAGCCATGATAGATGAATGAGATGTTTTACCACCTATTTGTGTGACAAATGCAACAACATTTTTAAGGTCAATTTGAGCTGTATTCGATGGTGTCAGGTCATTTGCTATAATAACAGTCTCAGCAGGAAGGTTTCCTAGATCTACAATTGGAGTTCCCGTGATGTTATATAACCATCTTTTAGCAATATCTCTAAGGTCTGTAACTCTTTCCCTTAGATATGGATCATCTAAATTTTCTAGCAGATTACAGTAGACTTCTATCCCTTGAGTCAAGGCATATTCCGCAGAAATTTTATTATCTTCGATTAATTCAACTACCTCTTCAAATAGATCTTCATCTTCTAAAAGAGTAATATGACCGTCAAAAATAGTAGCTTTATCTTCTCCTAATTTTTTAGCAGTCATCTTCCTAATTTCAAATAATTGTTCTTTAGCGATATCTCTACCATCTAATAATCTTTTTTCTTCATTTTTTGAATCTAAGACCTTATCTTTATTAATAACTAATTCTGTTTCTTTATATAAAAATACTTTTCCAACAACAATTCCTGGAGAAGCATCTATACCTTGCTATTAACTTTCTCATTTCAGAACCTCCATAAGTAAAAAAAAATTAAAAAAGATAGAAGATTTGACCTTCTATCTTAAGTGATTAGTCTCTTAAGTTTGCTAAAAGATCTGTTAATTTTTCAACAGCAACGTCAGCATCTGTTCCTTCTGCGTGCACAGTTATACTAGTTCCTTTTTTTATACCTAAAGATAATAATTTCAATAATGATGTTCCTTTAACTTTTTTACCTGTTTCATTTTCAACTTCAATCTTTGATTCGAAAGTTTTAGCTACAGTTACAAATTCATTTCCTGGTCTCGTGTGTAGCCCTGTATCATTTGTTATTTTCACTGTTTTGAATGCCATGCTTTTTAATTCTCCTAATAATTTGAATAAATGTATCTACAAAATTAGAATATCATAATTAAAAAAAAAGTGCAAATAATTCCATTAAAACATTTATTAAAATCCAATATTATCCGGGATTAGAACCTAAGGTCTTAAAGTTGACAACCATTCTAAATCTACATCTACTTCATAATCAATTCCATCTGCTTCAAAACCATTTAAATTCATGAAATATTTCTTATATAATTTAAAATCACACAATTCTTTAAAGTTTTCTTCTGTAATATCATTATATATATTTACACTTTTTACCTGAATATCGTTAGTTAATTCCCAAGAATCTGGTCTCATTCTACCCTGTGCATCAAAATTAGGAGAATCCCCATAGATCATATCCGCAAGGAGCCTATGAGTGTGTTCCATACACGGCTCTTCCTTACCCTGCTCTGCCATAACTTTGAATAGTACAGAAGCATAGATAGAGAAACACGGTATAAATGCACTAGCCTTTGTAGTAATGGCTCTATTAACAGAAGTATATACTTCCCCACCCAGTTTCTCACTAACCAATGTATTTAAATCTCCAGCACTTTTTTCTAAGTGCTCTTTTGCTTGACCAATAGTCCCATCTCTATATACAGCACGAGTTATATCCCCGCCAATATATGAATAAGCTACACTTTTAAAACCTTCATTACAGACGTCTTCATCTACCAAAGTTTTCACCCAGTGACTCCAGTCTTCTCCACCCATAACTTTAACAGTGTTTGCAATATCTTCTTCTGTTGCAGACTCAACACTCATATATTCAATCTCTTCTTTTTGAATATTTAATGTATATCCACTAAAATCCTCATTTATAGGTTTGATACAAGACTTGTAAACAATTCCAGTGTCAGTATCCTGTCTTATTCCAGAAGCAACACTGTATATTAGGAGATCTATCTTCCCTCCAAATTCATCCTTTATATATTCAAGAACTTCTTTTCTCATCTCATGGGAAAAAGCATCTCCGATAAAGTTTTTGGCAATTAAGCCTTCTTTTTCTGCTGCTTCTTTAAACCATATGTTGTTATACCAACCAGCACTTCCAACTTTTCTTTCTGTTCCTTCTTTTTCAAATGAAACTCCAATGGTGTCGGATTTACTTCCACCAAATGCCAATGAAATTCTAGTAGCTAATCCATATCCTGAGGACGCTCCTAAAATCAGTACTTTTTTAGGACCTTTATATTGCTTACCGATTTTTGCAACCTTAATTTGATCTTCAACTATTTTTTTACATCCCATAGGATGGCAGTTTAGAGCTAAACTTCCTCTTACTCTTGGTTTAATTATCATGTTTTTTCAACACCTCCGTCTGATTAGTTTATCATAATGTTTACCATATATACAAGAAAATTTATAAAATCAACCTTATTATTGTAACTAAAATTTTATAGGTACTAAATCTCATCTAAAATAAATAATTGTTTAAAAAATTAAAAGCTATTTTGATTGATAGTAAGTGAATTAAAAAAGGTTTATAAAATTGAAGAAATATACTTTAAATATAGGAACATGTAGTTTTAATTAGTAAATCGTAATATAGATATACACATAAAATTTAACCCCGATGAGGAGTTGGTAAAAATGAGGTCAACCATAAAAAAATTTATAGAGGGTATAAGAGAACAGATTAGTCAGAGTAATAAATTGATTTTTAAAATACTAAAGTTAATCTTATTTACATTTGAAAATTATAAAAAGAGCAGATCAGATCTATGGTCATCTGCACTGACATTTTATTCTCTTTTAACCATTGTTCCAGTAATAGCCATAGCCTTCGTTGTTACCAGGGGATTTGGGATAGAAAAATTAATAAAAGATGAACTGTATAAAAGTTTTTTCTTACAGGATGAAATTTTAGACCAAATTTTAATTTTTTCAGAGAAAACTTTGGAAAATACCAAGGGGGAGTTGATCGCAGGAACAGGAATTTTATTTTTAATCTGGTCTGTTATAAAGATATTTTCTGCAGTGGAAAGATCATTTAATGAAATATGGAAGGTAGAGGAATCTCGGAGCTTCGTAAGAAAACTCACAGATTATATGTCATTAATATTTTTGTTTCCATTAGTTATAGTGTTATCCAATGGTCTTTCCGCAATCTTACAAATTTTTATTTTGAAGATATATCCAGGATTGATAGGGATCTTAAATTTCATTCCACAGGTACTTATCATAATTTTTTTTACCCTGATATATTTAATTATTCCAAACACAAAGGTTAAATTGTCCACAGCATTTATAGCAGGATTATTTTCCGGCATTGTATTTCAGATAACACAATCTGTTTTTATCTATCTACAGGTCAGTTTATTAAACTATAATGCTATCTATGGAAGTTTTTCTCTTATCCCTATATTTATATTGTGGCAAAAAATAGTATGGTTTATTGTCTTATTGGGGGCTCATCTGTCCTTTATAATACAAAATTCATATAAGTATTCTTATACTATGAATGAGATAAATTTAAATTTTTCATCTAAAAGAGATATCTCTATTATATGTATCTACTACCTTATAAAAAATTACGAGGAAAACAAACCACCCATGAGTACCAATGAATTGGCCCATAAACTGGGAATAGCCATAGGGGTGACCCAAGAGATTCTTAATATGTTAGTCAAATTAAGTTTTATAGTGGAGATAGTAACATCTAGCGATGAAAGAAAATATAAATTTTCTAAAAATATAGAAATTCTTTCTATTGGGTATATTATCTCTCAAATTTCCGAGGTGGGATATAGCCAAAAGGTTGGGGAAAAATCCAATGAGATCTTAGAAAAAATAGATAGGGCTAGGGAGAATTTTCAGTATGACCTACTATTAAAAGATATGTAAATCCAAAATCTTTACACTAAGCTCACAAAGGAAAAACTAGAGGGTCACTAAGAAAATATTTTTTCTTGATTATAATCTTCAATCCTTGACGCATAACTGAAACTTAGTCAGAGGCATTGATTTTGTCGCAGAGTCCACAGATTAAAACAGTTTATTTTTTCAAGAGCTGATTCTAATGTCGAACGAGGACAAGCAACGTTTTTATTGCTAAAATTACAATGGCTTTGGATTAGAGATAGCCATTTTTTTTGCATTCATTAAAAAAATCCATCCCTTAATTACTATAATACAACAGTACCATTCAGTAATTGAGAGACGGATCTAAAAATATTTATAACCTCTTTCATGTATTATGGACATTTACAGTCCCAGCAATATAATAAATCCCTTCTTTTAATAAAAATCCACCCTATCAAATTAAATTACAATAAAGAAAGAAATATGAAGGTACACTCTTGCTACTAATCTAAAGGCCTGTGAGTGGAATGCGATAAACATTATGATGGGGTATTTTATATTAGAAATGTACTCTCTCTAAGCTGCACATCTCGGTCATCCATTCCTTAGGGATAGAATCTTCTCTATAAGCTCCTAATATCATTCCTACAAGAAGCCCTCTAGCTGCTGAATCTCCTCCTGCCATAACATTAGCTATCATAGATTTTCTATAATCTTCCTGGTATTTCAAGATAATATATATTGTAGCAGGAAAAGCCCCTCCTACAGTACAAGCCTGTCCCATCTCTTTAATAGCTTCCTCTGAAGGGAGGTCAAGATGTTTATGGGCAATTTCTAGTTTCTTGGTAACATAGGAGTTTTTCATCTCTTTAGCAGCTATATCCATAGCACTATCAGGTTTTTCCCCATCAAGGACAGCATATGCAGTACGGGCAAAAAATTCAGCTGCAACAATAACTTTTTCATTGTTGTGCGTTACTTTTGTCTGACTGATACAGTCTTTGATACCCTTTTCCTTATCAGGAGTACAATAAATAATCGGGGCTATCCTAGAAGCTCCTGAAAGATCTGAAAAATGAGATTCCCACTCGCTGCCCTTCTTGATGGCAGTAAGTGTACCCTCTGTGGCATGATCAATATAACCATCATAGTGGACCATTCGTTCTGCCCAGAACTTTTGGAACTCAGTCTTATTAAAGTTTCCCTTTTCAGCAAGGAACTCTAAAAGAAGGAGGGTCTGATCTCCATAATGGGTATGTTCTCCCTTTTTTCTATTGGAATGAAAACTATCAGGCAGTGGATCGTAGAGTCTGTCGTACTCTCCAAAATGTTGCTTTATTTTATTACAATCATATATCCAGTGAGCTCCCAGGGAAAAAGCATCAGCCAATATAGAACCCAAAAGTAAACCTTTCCTACTCATAAAATCACCTCTTAAAAATTTCTTTTAATTTACTTATCTCTATTACCTTCGACTATTTCTCCGAAATCCTTTGATAATTTAGTTTTTTTATTTATTTATATAATTTGAAGAACATAAACCAGACACAAATAAATTTAAACCTAGTCACGAATGGACACAAAGAGAAAAAACTAAAAATTTTAGTCGCAGATTACACAGATTACACAGATAGAAGCAGATTTAAAGCGAGAAAATAAAAGCTTCTGTGCTGTGGCAGTAAAATAATTTAATTTGTGTAATTCGTGACAGAGATAAAAAATATTGACTTTTGAAATGACTGATCATACAATGGTTGTATGAAAAATAAACTAGAGAGAATGTAAATAAGCCTTAGAAGCTTTTGAGAATCAAAATTTAGGAGGAGAACATGAGTAAAGAAATAACAATTTATAGTAAATCCAACTGCCCATATTGCGTTAGAGCTAAGATGCTTTTGGAATCAAAAGGAGTAACATATACCGAGATAAATGTTCAAGACCATCCTGAAGAAAAAGAAAATATGATTAGGAGATCAAATGGTGGGAAAACTTTTCCTCAAATAGTAATAGAAGATTTGCACATCGGTGGATGTGACGAATTATACGAACTTGATAAGTTTAAAAAATTAGATACTATTTTAGGTTTAAATAGTAAAAAAGTAGAAAGAGAACATCATAAATTAGTGATCATTGGTTCTGGCCCTGCTGGATATACTGCTGCAATATACGCTGGTCGTGCTAACTTAAAGCCAGTTTTATTCACAGGAAACGAAAAAGGCGGACAATTAACTACGACTACTGACATAGAAAACTTTCCTGGATTCCCTGAAGGAATAAACGGCGTTGACCTTATGTTGTCTATGGAAAAACAAGCAAAAAAATTTGAAACTAAAATAATATTTGGAGAGATAACAAAAATAGATCTAAGTAAAAGACCATTTACAATATACGTTGGTAAAAAAGTACATACTTCTGACTCTGTCATTGTCGCTACTGGAGCTACCGCTAGATATCTTGGAATCCCTAGCGAAAGAGAATATAAAGGTAGAGGGGTATCTGCTTGTGCTACTTGTGATGGTTTCTTCTTCAAAGGTAAAGACGTTGCAATCGTCGGTGGAGGAGATACTGCTATGGAAGAAGCTAGCTATCTGACCAATCTATGTAATAAAGTATATTTAATTCACCGTCGTGAGACTTTTAAAGCAAGCCAAGCTATGCAAGATAGAGTGAAAAATAATCCCAAAATTGAAATAATCTACAACAGTACTGTAGAAGAAATCCTTGGAGATAAAGTAGAAGTGAATCAACTAAAACTTAGGAGTACTGTGAATGAAGCTACTTCTACAATTGACATAGCGGGACTATTTGTAGCTATTGGACACACTCCTAACACAAGTTTCTTAGATGGACAATTATCATTAGACGGGAATGGTTATTTATTAGTTAATGATAACACATCTAAAACCAATATCCCTGGTGTTTTCTCGTGTGGTGATGTTATCGACTCTAACTACAGACAAGCTATAACAGCAGCTGGAAGTGGTTGTAAAGCAGCAATGGATGCAGAACATTGGTTAGAAAAAAATAGGTAAAATAAAAAGACACTAAATTTAGTGTCTTTTTATTTTACCTATTTTTTCTTCAATCGGTCTTTAAAAATCTAGTTTAATATCTAGGCTTTATTTTATTATCTTCAAAATCTTCATCCATCAAATATAGTTTTTTATCTATGAAAATTTCTACAATTCCCTCTTCTTTATTTAATTTTTTGTTATACGGTCTTTTCGATATCATCGCATGCCAGCAGTCTGCTACACATATGATTTGAGATAGCAATGGGATTTCATCACCTTTTAATCCATTTGGATATCCCTTTCCATCCCCACTGTGTAGTTTAGGTTTTTGTAGCCACCTCTCAGATTCACCTCATACCTCTGATCCAGCTTTTTTTCCTCTGAAAACCTTCCATAATAATGTTCGAAGCGCAGATTAAGGTCAAGGGGACCCAGCTTTTGCCTCAGCTCCCCCAGATATGTGTCCATATTTTTACCACTGTCCAGATCATAGTATCACTTCAGTTTTATGTTCATGGGATAGCTTAGATTTTGTGTTCTCCAGTAGAGGGTGTTTTCTAGCACGTTATAAACCTCTTTTTCTTTACTCCCATGATTTAAGCTTCTCCCTCCGAGCTTATAGCTCAGGTTATCCAAAACTCCATAAGAAAGATCAAAGGCAAGGTGTGTTTCATTCTGCTCGGTCTCGCCGAGAGACAGGTTATAGTCATAACTTCCCCTGCTTAAAAATTCCTTCCCTGAAAGTATCTTTACCTCCCTTTCCTCTACGACCAGCCCTCTTTGATCATAGAACTTCAAGATAAAAATATCTGAGTAAGATATCAGTTCTATGTCCTTAAACTCATAGCTGTTGTTGACTGTTTCCTGATAGTCTATCAAAATGTTATTCTGGTAGAGTTCCACAGTTAGTCCGTTCGGAGCGAATCCGCTGATATTGTTTTTTCCCCTGTCATAGTTTAATTTATATTTACTATCCTTTATCACTATACCCTTTATCTGGCTGGATGCATCAAACATGCTGTTCCCTTGCAGATAAGTATCTCCTATCTCCACGGTTTTATCCTCGAAGATATATGGGTAGTTCAGCCTCTAGTAATTTAGCTCATATTCTGGGTAGACCTTAAACGATGTTGCAAAATCTCCGTATAGCAGGAGGGCCCTATAATCTACATCCAGCTTCCCGTAATCTTTCCTGTGTTCCACCTCTTCGTCAAACCACTTGAGGATATCGCCTGCATTGTACTTCAACTTTGCCATTCCCGGTGATAGGAGTTTTTTTCTGTTTTATTTTCTTCTGTTTCCTTTTTTCTCCTATTACTTATCCTATTCCTTTTTTTTTTCTGTATTCTCCCGGACCTCTATGCCAAGGTAAAAGTTTGGAACGACAGTTACCTTGTATTCATCTAGATCCCAATCTATGTAGGTTATGGGGATTATCTCGGGCAGAATTCCCGCCTCTATGTAGAGTTCCCCGTTTTTTATGAAACTTCTCTCCCTGTCGAACTCCCAGTAGACCTTTTTTTCCTTTTTGCGTCTGAAAAAATCCTTTTTTATCGTTCCTGAAACAATCTCTTTTTTCGTATCTATCTCTATTCCAGGAAGTTCTATTAGATCCAAAAATCTCCTCAGTCCTATGTATACTTTGTTTGTTTCATAGTTTAAAAAAACACCAAAAAAATCATCCTTGACTTTTCTTTTGACATCTATCAGCATATATCCCTCTTCAAATTTTTGAGGTTGCTCCCCTGCAAAAATAAGCATATTAAATAATAATAATAAGATAAATAGATATTTTTTAATTTTCACATCTCTGCTCCACTTCAATAATTTATTTGGTATTTTTTTAAACTCTGCTATAAAATATCAGTTGATACTTTCACTGGTCACCGTTATAATTATGCTTTCGTTTATCTGATTGTTCCCTGTAGCGGTATCTTTAATGCTGATTGTTCCCCCTATATAAAAAGGGGCATCCGTGGGGATACCATTCCATTTCCCTGTAGAACTTGTAAATTTAACAGTTACATTCTCGTTATCTAATAAAAGCTTGTGTCTTCTGATATCTCCCCCGCTGAAAGCTATCGATACAGTGTCCCCTGGTTCAGAGGTTATGAATGAAACCACAACTCCCTTACTATCTGCTAAAATCGTTGAGTTGTTACTTCCAATGTCGGGTACCACCATATAATTGAAGTCTAACCCTCCGCTTACGCCTATATCCAGGCTTACTGCACCAAAGCTTAGTGCTTCGCATAGAATAAATATCAGCACTAAAATTATCTTCTTCAAATGAGCCCCCTTTAAAATTTAAGCCGTATCATATATAAAAAGTAAAGTATGGCATGAAGCCATACTTTAAAATAGTTCTATGGTTTTAAAATATGAATAATCTCTCTTAACTAAAAGCTAGAAGAACTAGAAGCCACGTCAATCGTGTCGTAAGTTAACGTTATAGTGATCTTGTCAGCAATATCGTTATTATTAACTCCAGCAACAATTTCAGAAGTAGCTGCACTTGTAACGCTCATTGTACCACCGATTGTGAAAGGTTCTAGTGTTGAGATACCCGTCCATGTATTAGTATTGTTGTTAGTGAAGGCAACTGTTACTCCCCCTGCATCTATACTGTATGCTGGTACAGTACCGTCAGTTGTAATTCCGTTTCCAGTCAGTACTGCAGTTACAGTTTCATCTTTATCTGCAGTAACAAATGTAACTGTTACACCAGCAGCGTTCTCAATGGTACTTTTGTTAATTCCTGTATCAGGAACTACCATATCTCCATATGCCAGGTTTCCATTAACATCAACTGTTAAGTTCGTTACAATCTCTGCACTTATGTTGAATGTCCCCGCGTCCGTGTAACCAGTTACGTTTGTAGCTGTTGAAACTGCTCCAAGTGCCATTGACGATACTGCAAGTATCCCTGCTACTAATAAAATCTTTTTTTTCATAATTTCCATCTCCCTTTTTTTTTTGTACATCTATAAATTTTGCTTCCTTTATAGCTCAAATGATTTTTCATACCTGTGTTTTTTATTTTGCTCATAAAATAATACCGTAACTTTCGAAGTTTTTTCTACCTCTTCTAGCTCGATTCCTATCTTTCCTTTGCTTCCTCGAAAGAGTGGTGCTTCCTTCTCATCTGCCTCTTTAAGTAACTTTCCATCTTTGTCGAAAATTTTTATCTTGGCTCTCAGTGTAAAGGAGGTGTTCCCCGTATTCTCAGCCACACCGCTCAGTCGGTATCCCTTTTCAGATCTTTCAAACTTCAGATCGCTGTACTCTGCTATATAGGTGAGGTTTCCAGTTCTTCCGTAGATAGGTGTGCCTAACCTCAACTTGAACCCCATCGACTCACGCTTATCGTTCTCATTCCTGACCTCTTCGTAGTAGAGTACAGACCTGTACTCTCCGGCCTCCAAGTTTTTCGGTGGCCTTGCAATAAACCTTACTTTTTTACTTGTGTGTGCTGGTATGGTCACATATCTCGGATAGACCTTCACCCAGTCACTCATGTTCAGTTTTTCATCTACAAGGTTCGTTGGCTTTGCTGCATATATCTTTACCTGTAGATCTCTGTCTCCCGTGTTCGTTATGAGCTGCTCCTGAGTTTTAGGTCTGTCCAGAGAGATGCCGTAGGATGATCTTATAACAGAAAATCCAGCGTAACTATAGGTCATAAAAACTATATTTAAAAGTAATAGTCCTATTATTTTTTTCATACTGTCCTCCAATAAATTTTCTCTATCTTTTTTCAATAATCTTTATAAATAAAAAAGTATGGTCTCCATAGGAGGCCATACATAAAAAATTAGCTCAAAAATAAAAGTGGTAGTCACTTCGGCAACTGGCTACCATTTTACAGGCCCTATAGCTTTGCGTCCCAAGATTTCTCTAGGTTTGCCATATTCTATTTATATACTTGGATTTAATAATAGCATCTATACAAACTAAATTCGATTTTTTTTTATAATTATTTAATAAAAGTAAATTTTACTCCTAATTTTATAAAAGTTTTACATTAATCTTTTGCTTTTTTAGATTTATAAAGTGAAATTTAATAATAGCTTTAAATTCTTTAAAAGTAATTTTAGTTATTAAGAATAGGGTTAAATCTCATCCCTCATATTTGAGCACTATTTATATATTAGCCCTTTTTTTCATCTTTCAAAATATATAGATAATCTAAATAAGACTTAGCGATTCACCTGTATTATCGCTGTCATTCATAATAGCCATACTAGCTTCTTTAGGAAGATATTCATCAAAAGCTTGGTAGTGATTTTAACTTTCTCTTATTGGGAACTATATGGTTCTATTGGAATAATTTTTAATAATATTTTTGTTTTTATGTGCTAATGGATCCAATGAATTTATTTTTAAAATGAAATTATAATCAGCGATAGCTCCATTGTAACAATCTAATCTCTCTTTTATTATTGCCCTACTATGATATGCCTTTAAATATCCAGGGTCTAGTCTTATAGCTACATTATAATCTTTCATTGCACCTTGGTAGTCCCCCTATTTGAACTTTAAATTTCCTCTATTGAAGTAATTATTTGGATTATCTGGATTGGATTTAATACTTTTATCATAACTTTTTAGTAAAGTTTTTGATTTTTTAAATCACTGTAATTTCACCTCTTTTTTAGGCTTAATAAGTCCACTAAAATAACCTTTTAGTCCTTCTAGTGGACTGTTTCTTCTTTTTCATGGACAAAGCTTATTTCACCCATTAACCCTAATAGTACCAATGGTTTTAAGGCTTTATAGTTTGCCGTATTTCGATTGCAGGGGTACAATTATAAGGGAAACTTTCTAGAGGTACCTTAGGAGGCAAATGAGAGGGGATAATTGAAAATGAAAGGAAAAAGAAAAAACTAATCACGAATTGCACTAAGGATATATGAGTATTAAATCTCTTTATTCTTTTATATGACCTTAAGAAAACTGTCCAACTTATTGTGCTTATCCAGTTGATTATATTATTATTTTAAAGCATACTTAAATAGTAGTTGATAATCTTTAAAAGAATACAAGGAGGAAAATATCATGCTTGATAAAATTAAAGAATTTGCCCAAATTTTTTTAAAGATTTATCTTGAGGTATTTTGTGACAGAACAAGAACATACTATAATAGAGGTTTTGCAAAAGAAAAACTAGGGGATTATGAAGGGGCTCTTGAAGATTTTAATA
>NZ_JBAHZY010000069.1:0-9750 GCF_037132775.1 Psychrilyobacter sp. | reverse complement strand
ACGATCTTAAATTTAAACTTAGAAGAGTAAGTTTTTCGTGTATTCATAATCAAAATCCCCCATATTGTTTTCTTAAATTATACCCTATTTTTTTGCTTAAGGTTAAACACTCTTTGTATGAATTTATACGACCATTATACTTGCCCCTTCTTATTTATAAACTCAATCTGTTCTATACTACTCATAAGATCTCCTATTTTATTATATTAGCTGCATTGCTTAAAAAAGAAAATACATTTTCATTCATTAAGTCAGATACTTCACAAATCTATATAAATTTTAAATATACTGAAAACAAGTAACTATAATTAGTATAAATCCAATTTCAATATTTTACAATGTTATACCTAAACTAAAAACATTCATAATGAAACCCTTAATTATTTTAGCAATATATGGATAATTTCCTTTTTTTTAGGCTTATTGACTGCTCTTGTGTTTTCTTGTGTTTTTTCTACAGTTATAAGGATCTTTTACCTAAAGGGAAATGTTATACATTTTTCTCAATCGATTCTTTAATTAAACTTAAAAGTTTAACTCTGAGTTAATTAAAGTTAAATCCATCGAAGTAGCACTCGGTGCAGATATGTCAAAAGAGATCTATATTATATATATAGATCTCTTTTGATAAATTTATTTATTTCTAGGTTCATAGTGAGTATGTAACAAATGATGACTCTTATGTCCCCCTGGTTTCCCTAAAAAATCTGCATAAAGTTTTTTCACCTCTATATTTTCATGAGATTTTCTCAAGGTAGATTTTTCATCTGAATCATATAATCCTATTTTTCTTTCGGCTATAACTCTCATATTATCTGGAGCAGGTGATCCTCCTCCATTTAAACATCCTCCAACACAGGCCATTACTTCAATAAAGTCAACTTTTCTTTCACCTTTTTTTATTGATTCTAAAAATGGAGTTGCATTTTTAATACCATTTATTACTGCAACATTGACTTCTTTTCCAGCTAAGATAAGAGATGCCTCTCTTATTCCTTCAAATCCTCTCACTTCTTTATATTCAAGGGAATGACTCGTCTCTCCTAATACATCCGAAACTGTTCTCAGAGCTGCTTCCATTACTCCGCCAGTGGAAGCAAATATTCTTGCGGCTCCTGTCCCTTCACCTAGAAATTGATCAAACTCTTCTTCTTTTTCATAGTCAGCTAAATTTATTTTATTCAATCTAAATAATTTTGCTAACTCCCTTGTTGTGATTACCATATCTACATCTTTATTTCCCTCATCATCTGTCATCATGTCCCTTCTAATTTCATCTTTTTTAGCTGTACAAGGCATTATAGAAACTGAATATATCTCAGAAGGTTTTACTCCCGATACCTTTGAATAATAACTTTTAGATAGTGCTCCAAATATTTGTTGAGGAGATTTACAAGATGATAAATTATATAAAAACTCAGGGTGGTTGATCTCAGCGTAATTTACCCAGCCCGGACAGCAAGATGTAAACATAGGTAAGACTCCGCCATTTGTAAATCTATCCAAGAACTCTGTTCCCTCTTCCATAATAGTTACATCGGCACCAAAATCTGTAGAGAAAACTCTATAAAATCCTAGATCTTTTAGAGCTGCCACCATTTTTTTAGTTATATCTGTTCCCGGCAAAATTCCAAATTCTTCCCCTAGGGTATTTTTGACAGCTGGTGCCATTTGAACTATTATATGTTTCATAGGATTTTTTAGATCATAATTTAATTTCTTTAGATCTATCTTTTCGTGTAATGCTCCTACTGGACATATTTTTACACACTGTCCACATGAGATACAATTAGTTTCTGCCATTGTTCCATGGGTCATGCCTATAGATCCATCTTCTTTTACACAATAGATTCCAATCCCCTGGATTTCCTCACATACTTTCACACATCTTTGACACCCGATACATTTATTCATGTCTCTTACAAATGCAAATGAAGAATTATCTATAGCTAATTTTTCACGGGTTCCGTCACCTCTATTATCTACACCATATTCATAGGATATATTTTGTAACTCACAATCTCCCATTGCTTTTTCACAGGTAAGACAGTCATTGGAATGATCTTTTAATATCTCTTTAATTCTATCTTTTCTAAATTCTTCTACTTTATCTGAATGGGTAATTAATTCCATTCCTTCTTCAGGATAGTTGTCACAACTTGTAATTAATCCCCTTCCTATAACTTCTACAGAACAAACTTTACATACTCCTGCAGGACATATATCTTCATGATAACATAGAGTAGGTATTTCGATTCCCATTGCATTTATATTTTGTAGAAGAGTTTTTTCTGTATCAAATATAGATTTTTTTTGATTTATTATAACTTTTACTTCCATTATTTTTTCACCTCATATTTTTCTATAGATACAGTTGTTAATTTTAATTCTGGTTCTCCAGATTTTTCATCTAAAGCTTTTGTTCCTGTGAGCATATTTGCTGATCCTTCAGCAAAATGAAAAGGCATAAATACAGTTCCCTTCAAGATTTTTTTAGTTTCAAAAACCCTTGTCTGTATAGCACCCCTTCTAGAAGTTACAGTTACTATATCATTATTTTTTACTCCTATCTCTTCACAAGTTAATGGGTTTATCTCGATATAAGAATCTGGTGACTTTTCATGAAGTCCCTCTGTTTTAGCAGTCATAGTTCTAGTATGATAATGATATAAATTTCTACCATTAGTCAGTACATAGGGATATTTTTCATCCACAATCTCTGCTGGCAGATCATATTCTACAGGAATTATAAGTCCTTTTCCTCTCATAGGTCCATCCACATGAAGGATAGGTGTTCCAGGATGATTTTTATCTTTTACAGGCCATTGTAATCCTTCTTTTTCTATCCTGTCATATGATATTCCTGCATATTGAGGTATCAGTCTTGCCATCTCATCCATTATATCTGCAGGACTATCGTAATGAACATCATATCCAAATTCATTCATAAGTTCCATAAATATTAACCAGTCAGCTTTAGCTTCTCCACAACCTTTTATGGCAGTTCTTACTCTCTGGACTTTTCTTTCAGTATTTGTAAAGGTACCATCTTTTTCAGCAAATGATAGTGCCGGTAAGATAAGATCTGCATATTTGGCCGTTTCTGTCATAAAAATATCCTGAACTACCAAGAAATCTAAAGACTCTAAAGATTGAATGATATGCGTTGTATCGGGGTCAGACACAATTGGATTTTCCCCCATGATAAATAAGAATTTTAAATCCTTATGATGAGCTGCATCCATAATTTGTGTTAGAGTTAATCCTTCTTTTATAGGTAGTTCAACACCCCATTCTTCTTTATATAATTTTCTGAATTTCTCATCCTTAATACTCTTATATCCAGGAAGTGTATCTGGGAATGCCCCCATATCACATGATCCTTGCACATTATTTTGTCCCCTCAAAGGATTTATTCCTGTTCCTGGTCTTCCTATCTGTCCTGTTATTAAAGCTAGGTTAGATAGTGATATTACAGCATTTGTTCCAGTTTTAAACTGAGTTATCCCCATTGCATAATAGATTGAAGATGCCTTACTCGTTGCATATAATCTAGCAGCTTCTACTATTTTTTCAGGAGATACTCCACATATTTCTGAAGCCATCTCTGGAGTATATTTTTTTACCATCTCTTCTAGTTCTTCATACCCTTCAGTATGTTTTTCAATATAGTTATTATTAGTTAAATTCTCGGAAATAATTACATGAATCATTCCATTTATAAGAGCTATATTAACTCCTACATTTACTTGCATATATACGTCAGCATCTTCCGATAGATCTATTTCCCTTGGATCAGCCAATATTAATTTAGTTCCATTTCTTTTTGCTTGCTTTATCTTAGCTCCTATTACAGGATGATTTTCCCTTGGATTTGATCCAATTACAAAGATTAAATCTGAATCTTTTGCTTCTTCGATACTATTTGTCATGGCTCCACTTCCTAGTGTAGTTGCAAGACCTGCAACTGTTGCAGCATGTCAGAGACGGGCACAATGATCTATATTGTTAGTCCCAATCGAAACCCTCATTAATTTTTGAAATAAAAAATTATCTTCATTGGTACATCTTGCAGATGCCAATCCTCCAATTGCATCAGGACCAAATCCTTCCTTTATTCCATTGGCTTTAGATACGAATAATTCATATGCTTCCTTCCACGTAGCCTTTCTAAATTCACCGTTTTCTTTTATTAATGGTGTCTTTAATCGATCTGGATGATCTATAAATTTATATCCAAACTTTCCCTTTACACAGAGTAATCCATCATTTGGACCAGCCATCACCGGCTCTACGCCTACTACTTTATTTTTCTTAGTAATAAGCTCAAATTGACATCCTACTCCACAGTATGAACACGTTGTCTGAGTTTTTTTTACTTCCCAATTTCTATATTTTGTCTTTTCCTTGGCTTGAAGAGCTCCTACAGGACAGACACTTACACAATTCCCACAAAATACACAGTCGGAATTATTTATTATTTTATCTCCAACTACCTTTACTTTTTTATTATTTTTATCTAATGTTAATACATCGTTACATTGGAGTGTTTTACATACCGCTACACATTTTCCACACGAGATACATTTATTTGGATCGATATCATAGAATGGGTTACTTCTATCTAAAGAAAGTTCCTCTCTACAATCATTATGCCTTTGTTCTACCCCATATTCATAGCAATAATCCTGTAATCTGCACTGCCCTGATTTTTTACAGACCAGACAATCCAATGGATGGTCCACTATTATAGATTCTAATATTTCTTTTCTCTTTCCTATGATTTCTGGAGTATGAGTTTTTATCTCTAATCCCTGTTCTACCATGATAGAACATCCCTTTATTATTTCACCATTACATTCTACAACACATATCCCACACTTATCTTTTGTCTCAAACCTTTCATCATAACAGAATGTTGGTATAATGTGTCCTGCTGATTCTGCCGCCTGGCAGATAGTCATATTTTTTGAAGTTTTTACTTCCTGACCATTGATATTTATCGTAACCATCTTAAGATATCCTCCTATAAAACTTAAAAAACAATTCATTTTTTCTCTGTTACTTAAAAATTTTATATTTACAGAGATAATTCTACCTCCTAGACTAAAATAAATCAATCATTTTCTGCATATAATTTAATACATGGTTCATTTATTTGAGAATATTTTAATTTAGCTCAACATTTTTCCTTTAAAAATGGTATGATTGCAAAACTAAAAGAGAGGAAGATAAAAACAAATATAAATTTGTCTCTAGAGGAGACGATTCTGATACAAATAAAAAATAAATTTCTCTTTGGAAAAATGAAGGGGTAGATCTACTGTGAAATACAGTAATTTAACCTCTATTTATAGCCTAAAAACGTCTAATGAGAATACAAACTGTCTTCTCATTAGACGTTTTGTCTACTGGTTATACAAATCTAAAAACACGCTCTCTACCCCAATGTTTTCAACTGTTTAAAGGCTTTGTTATTTAGCGTATTTTGATTATAGGAGTACGATTGCAAGGGGAAGTTTTTAGGAACGCTTAGGAGGGCAATGAGGGAGAATAATTGGAGATGTATAATTGAAAATTAAAAAAAAGATAAAAACTAGTCACGAATTGCACGAATGTATATGAACAGTTTAAAATTTCGTATAATTCGTGACAGAAAAAAGGTTTGTTATTAGAAATCTGAGTATTTCTGTGTAATCTGCGACAAAAAAAGCTTCTGTGTTGATAGTATTTTTCTATCTTCTACTTTTCCCCTTTACTATTACATCTATTAATTCTATTTTTTCATCCAAAATAACTAAATCTGCTATATACCCACTAGCTATCCTTCCATATCTATTATCTATATTCACTGCTTTAGCCGGATATAGGGATGCCATCCTCAAAGCTTCTTCTAAAGAAATGCCTACATGTTCTACTAAATTTCTGACTCCTTGATCCATGGTCAATACCGATCCAGCCAAATTTCCCTCTTCATTTCTCAACTGACCATCTTTATGAAAACATCTTTTACCCTCAAACACGAATTCAGTCATATCAGTCCCTGCAGGAGAGGCTGCATCTGTAACAAGATATAACCTTTCTCCCATTAATTTTTTAGCAATTCTCACACTGGCATAATGACAATGAAATCCATCTACTATTATTCCTGCTTTTATATCTTTAGAATCAAATATAGCTCCTACAACTCCAGGCTCTCTGTGAGTAAACGGACTCATAGCATTATATAGATGCGTTGCCAAAGTTATCCCATAAGGTTTTTTTTCTATTACCTCTTCATAGGTAGCATTGGTGTGTCCAAGGGCTACATTTACTCCCCCTTCTCTTAGGATTTTTATATGTTCAGATTTTACATTTTCAGGTGCTAGAGTAAGGATAGTTGTTTTTGACTTGGATATTTTTTTTATAATTGCATCTGATAAAACCCTTATCAAGTCTTCCCTATGAGTTCCTTTTTTCTCCGCAGATATATATGGACCTTCTATATGAAGTCCCAAAACTCCTAAGTTTTCCAAATCCTCTATCTCTTCCATTAGTTGAAGAGCTCTCTCTATCTTTTCATCTGCACAGGTAATAAGTGTAGGAGTGTATAGAGTACAGCCATGTTTTATATTGGTTTCATTCATGACTTTAAAAGTATTTATGGATATATTTTCATTTAGTAAGACTCCTCCACAGCCATTCAGCTGTAGATCTATAAATGCTGGTGCTATAAGATTACCATCTATATCTTTTTTTTCTATATTTGGATAGGAAGTGTCTAAATTTTTTAATTTTACAATCTCTTTTATTTTTTTCCCATCTATCACAACTGTCCTGTTAAAGATAGTTTTTTCTCCAGTAAATATTCTGCCATTTATCAATGCATACATACGTTTCATCTCCCTTTCAAAACTAACCTTATTTTACTCTCTTGTATAGATCTGTAATTAATTTTTCTGAGTCTAAGTTTGCACTTTCGATATCTTTAAAGTATCTATAAGTTCCTACTTTTAATTCTATAGTAGCTTCTTCATCGGATACTATGATACCATTTCTATGCATTTGAAGAGCTGAGATTGTCCACATATGATTGATTCCTTCTTCTATAGCTTGGCGCAATGCTCTGGCCTTATTATGTCCATTTACCATGATCAATACTTCTTTAGCGTCCAAGATAGTGCCTACCCCTACAGTTAGTGCCAGCTTTGGTACTTTAGTTATATCTCCATCAAAGAATCTAGAGTTAGCTATAATGGTATCAGCAGTTAATTCCTTATCTCTTGTTCTAGAAGTAAGGGATGATCCTGGTTCATTGAATGCAATATGACCATCTGGACCGATTCCACCTAGGAACAGATCTACTCCTCCTATAGTTTTTATTTTTTCTTCAAATCTTACACACTCAGCCTTATAATCTACAACCATTCCATCTAAAATATTGATGTTCTCTTCCTTTATATTTATATGATTAAAAAAATTTTCATACATAAAATAATGGTAGCTTTGTGGGCTTTCCTTATCTAAACCTACATATTCATCCATATTAAATGTTACTATATTTTCAAAACTGATGATCCCATCTTTATAAAATTGAATAAGTCTTTTATACATTCCTAAAGGTGTTGATCCTGTGGGCAACCCCAATACGAACGGATTTTCTGAAGTAGGTTTTGCATCCAATATTTTATTTGCTACATAACATGCCGCCCAGTCGCCAATATTTTTTTCAGTAATTATAACTCTCATAGCTCTTCCCTCCGAATTTTTATTTTTTATTCATCAAATTATAGTTTTATTTTATTACATTGTCAATAACTTTGTAAAAAAAGCACAATCAATAATTTAAAATTGAATTTTTTTTACAGAGTTATTGATTTTTGAGATACTTATATTGTATTATATTTCTAGAGAGAGTTTTTGAAGAATATGTACTGTAATTATATTGCATCAATTTTATATTCCTCTCAAAACAATAAATTTTTAATAATGTATTTAGTAGGAGAATAGATACTTACCGAGTATCTTATCTAAAAGTAACAAATTTTAAATCATATAAAAGTTTTATAATTATTTAATTTTAAGGAGGAAAAATATGTTTAAATTTTTACAAAAAATTGGTAAAGCCATTATGGTTCCTGTAGCAGTTTTACCTGCAGCAGCGATATTAATGGGTATTGGGTATTGGTTAGATCCTTCTGAATGGGGTGCTAACAGTGCTACTGCTGCAATTTTAATTAAAGCCGGGGGTTCAATTATTGATAACATTCCTATTTTATTTGCTGTTGGTATTGCCTATGGTATGTCTAAAGATAAAAATGGTGCTGCTGCATTAGCTGGTTTAGTAGGTTTTAAAGTTATCACTACCCTATTATCTCCAGGGGCAGTTGCTCAAATACAACATATTAATCTCGAGGATGTATCGGTTGCATTTGGAAAGATCAACAATCCATTTATTGGTATCTTAGTTGGAATTGTCTCATCTTCACTATATAATAAGTTTAATAAAGTTGAGCTTCATAGAACTTTATCATTTTTCTCAGGAAGAAGATTAGTTCCAATCCTGACAGCAGCTATTATGATTCCAATTGCATTTATATTGATGTTTATTTGGCCGATAGTATTTGGTGGATTAGTTTCTTTCGGAACTGCTATTTCTTCAATGGGACCTCTTGGTACTGGAATCTATGGTTTCCTAAATAGATTATTGATCCCAGTTGGATTACACCATGCATTAAATGCAGTTTTTTGGTTTGATATCGCTGGGATTAATGACCTTGGAAACTTCTGGGCTGGAACAGGAACCAAGGGTGTTACGGGGATGTATATGGCTGGATTCTTCCCAATCATGATGTTTGGATTAGGAGGAGCTGTTGCTGCATTTGTTAAAACTTCAAAACCTGAAAATAAAAATAAAGTGGCTTCGATAATGATCGCTGCTGGATTCACTACTTTCTTTACTGGTGTTACTGAACCTCTAGAATTTTCATTTATGTTTTTAGCTCCTGGATTATATTTAATACATGCGCTTCTTACTGGTCTTTCTTTATTCGTTGCATCTAGCATGCACTGGGTTGCTGGATTTGGATTCTCAGGAGGATTAGTTGACTTTATTCTCTCATCAGGCACAAAATAAGCAAATAAACCTTATATGCTTATAGTTCAAGGTTTGGTATTTATGTTTATTTACTACTTCATATTCGTTACTTTAATTACTAAGTTCGACTTGAAGACTCCAGGTAGAAAAGATGAAGAAGATAATGAAAAAATCGAATCTCCTACAACTCATACAGCAACTGCTAAAGCACTACTTGAATACCTTGGCGGTGCTGATAATTTAGTTGATATAGACAACTGTGCTACTAGACTGAGGTTAGAAGTTAAAGATCAAGGGTTAGTTCAAGATGCTAAGATCAAAAAGATCGCGTCTGGAATATTAAAACCTGGAAAAACATCTGTCCAAGTTATCATCGGACCACATGTAGAATTTGTTTGTGATGAATTAAAAAAATTAGTTAAATAAAATATTTAATAAAGAATCATTACAAATAACTCAATAAAATCAAAGACAAAAGGACACTAAAATTAGTGTCCTTTTGTCTTTGATTTTATTGAGTTTATAGATAAATAGGTGAAAATATTTTGGGTCTGTCCCAAATTACGTGTAAATTACATTTCTTAGCTGATAGAGGGTATCTTAATTGGTACCCTTTTCATTTACCTATTTTTTTATAAATGTCCTTTTAATCTTTCTTCAAATTCTATTGATAG
>NZ_JBAHZY010000013.1:0-19422 GCF_037132775.1 Psychrilyobacter sp. | reverse complement strand
AAAAAGGTATATTAATTTTTATAATAACGATAGAGGACATAGTTCTTTAGATTATGAAACACCTGCTAAGGTATATTTTGGTACTCAAAAAATTGCTTAAGTTTTTTCATAAACTGTTTGACAAACACGACCACCATAATCGACATTATATCTCCTTCCTGTTTCAAGAGATCTCTTGGCTGCTACCCTAAAAAAATCTCCGATTTCATTTGTCACCCTTAACATAGTTCTAGATTCAGCTTGTTTTTTTATGGAAACTCCTCAATCCCTACTAAGATACCAATAAGGGCCACTACTACCAACAATTCTATTAACGTAAATCCTCTTTTTCTCATCTCTTCTCCCCTCTTGTTTAAGGTTAAAACTTCTACTTTCTATCTCATTCAAAAAAAAATGGAGAAAATCTCCACTTTTAATTTATTTCAAATGTTTTCTATACCAATTCTTTAGCTACATCTATTGCTTTATCATAGTCAGGATGACTTGTAACTTCTTGTACATATTCTACATATTTTACAATTCCATCTTTACTTATAACTACAATACCTCTAGATAAAAGTCTTAGTTCTTCCAAAACAAATCCATATTTCATTCCAAAGTCTAAATCTTTATGGTCTGAAAGAGTCATTGCTGTATCTACCCCTTTATTTGCACAAAACTTCCCCAAAGCAAATGGCAGATCTACCGAGATAGTAATCACATTGATATTTCCATGTTCATAAGCTTCTGTATTAAATCTGATTATCTGTAGTTCACACACTGGTGTATCTACTGACGGCATAACTGAGATTACAACTACTTTTCCCTTTAATTCTTCCAGACTAAATGGTGATAAGTCTGTTTTTAAAGCTGTAAAATTTGGTGCTTTTACCCCTACTTTGATCTCTTTACCTATTAATGTTAATGGTTTTCCTCCAAATGTAATATTATTACTCAAATCTAAACACCTCCGTATTGATATACTAAACTTTACGACAGTTTTAGGGAAAAGTCAACACTTTAAACTAGTTTTATTTTTGTACCTATTATAATTAACTATATATTTCAACTTCTTCCAAGTCAGGATTAAATTTATGTCCTGCTGCGATCAGCCTATTTATCTCTAGTTTCGGTAAAAGATTTCTATATTCACTGTCATGTATTATAAAAAATATTTCTTTTTTTATATATTCTTTTATACTTTTTTTAAATATTTCACTTATTTTTTTATCTTCATATTCCACTTGAATATTTCCCAAATCTATATCTATCTTTTTCACTATCTCAAATTCATTCATAAGGGGTTCAAATATTTCCATAAATTCATGAATTATTTTATTATCTTCTAAATTGTCAGCCAAATAGCCACTTGCCCATTTCGGGAATAGAGATAGTTCCACAGCTTTTAACTTTATATCCGAAATCACCTTTACTTTTGAGATCTCATGAAACACCAAAAGTTCATAGATATAGGAGTGATTTGAACTGAATAGGAGTTCCGTATCCTCGTCTAAGTCTATCTTTTCGCCGTCTAAAAACCCATCCAAATCCAAACTAGTTATATATTTTTTTTCAGTGTCTACCTTATAGTCAAAATCTCCGTCTTCATTCTCTATTATAAATTCACCAGACCAATTGATTTTATTTGTTTTTTCATCAAGACGAGTCCATTCATGGAATGATCCCTCTACCAATCTTGCAAACTCTATCTCATTAAACTTTATTAAATCATCTTTTTCTATATCTATCTTTATCTTTATCTTTTTTAATTTTATTTCCACTTTAACCTCCTAAATTTAAACCTTTTTTATCCAAAAAATATTTCTAAATGTTCCTCTGGGCTAGATTTATCTAAATATGATCCTATGACAAACATTGTCCCTCCCACTACTATTGTAGGTACTATTTGGTGCAGCCCAAAAAATTTAATTTTTAAAACAGTCATACCAACATATACCATAAGGCTCATTCCCATACTGAGGAGAGCTCCCGTAGAGTTAGCTTTTCTCCAGTACAACCCCAGTAATATAGGCCACATAAAGACTGCTTCCAACCCTCCTAGGGCAAACAAATTAAGCCAGACTATAAATTCAGGGGGGTGAAAAGCTAGTGCAAATACCATAACACCCATAATTAAAGTTGTCCATAGGGATATCCTTCTTAATTTTTTTTCATCTATCTCCACAGCTATATAATTTATATAGATATCTTTTACTATGGTAGAACTGGTCTGGATCAAAAGAGAGTCCACAGTAGACATAATTGCCGCTAATGGTCCTCCTATAAAAACTCCTAATAACACTGGAGATAAATTTCTAATAGCTAAGATTGGAATCACCTTATCTCCTAGCTGTTCATTAGGCATGATAGCTATCCCCATAACTCCAATTAGATGCATCATTATCATTAAAAAGCCAACTACAAAGGTTCCAATAACCATGGCTCTATGGAGTGCTCTACTATCTTTAAATCCCATACATCTTATGGTAGTCTGAGGTAAGCCCAGTAGGCCTACTCCCACCAACACCCAAAATGACATAATAAATGGTTTTGTTATAGCACCTCCACTGCTGGGAGTCAACAAATCCGGGTCTATTTCATAGATGGTCTTCATGATATTTCTCATTCCACCACCGGCTTCTTTCAAAATCCAAAATAGAATTATACTAGCTATTAGCATTATAACACATTGAACAGCATCAGTTATAGCCACAGTTTTAAATCCGCCGAATACAGTATAAAATATTATTGCAAATCCAAAAATAACTAAACCTATAGTGTAGTCCAGACCTGTTAAAACTTCAAATAATCTAGCTCCTCCAATTACTTGGACAACCATATAGGCCATAAAAAATAATAAAATGGCTATTGAAGATAATATTACTACCCATTTATTTTGATACCTTGCTCTCAGAAAATCATTTATTGTTATTCCATCAATTTTTCTGGAGATAATAGCCAATTTTTTTCCCAATATCCCAAGAGTTAAAAATGCAGTAGGTATTTGGATAGAAGCTAAAAGCACCCACCCTAGACCTAACTTATATGCTACTCCTGGCCCTCCTAAAAAGGAGCTAGCACCAGTATAGGTTGCAATAACAGTCATGGCTAAAACAAATCCTCCCATACTTCTGTTCCCTATAAAATATTCGTTGGTAAAATTTTTACTTTTTTTCCTTCTTGGGCTGTTATAGTATGCAATATACAAAGTTATTCCTAGATATATCATTAGGGGTAATATTAATTTTATTTTTTCCATCCTTCTCTCCCTGTATTTTTTTCATATGCTTTTAAATCTATTTCTTTGAAAAATAACCTTATGGCAAGCCATAATAAAGTCGTTATCATCAAAAATCCTAAAATACAGGAATAAAAAAACCATTCTGGTAAACCTAAGATATATTTATAATCTTTTGGATCTACATCTCCTAAACCATATGCAAAACTATACCACCATACAAAATATATGAGGTATAGGATCACTGTTATTATTGCTTCTTTCTTAAGCTGTTTATTAATTTTCTTCATCCACTTTACCCTTCCCTAATTTTTTTAATAATTCAGTTAGAATCATTTTTTCTGTGTCTGTCAATACATCGAAGGTATTTTTTAAATTTTTAACATGGGTTCCTAAAATATATTCCAATAGATTCATACCTTTAGAAGTAATACTAATAAGTATTTGTCTTTTGTCTATTTCAGATCTTTCCTTTTTAATATAACCCTCCTTCAATAGATTATTTACCACCACTGTCATGGTTCCACCACTTGAAAATGTCTTTTCAATGATCTCTTTAATATTAAATTTCCCCTTATGATAGATTAAATTTAATACCGAAAATTGTGTTTCTGTTAAACCCTCCTCCTTAATCTTGGGATATATTCTGCTATTAACAGAGGAGTTACACCTAGATAAAGTCACCAATAACTTCAAATTTCTCATCTCTTTTTCATTATAATTTTTCATAAAAAAATTATACTACTAATTAGTATAAAACGCAATATTATTAGACAAAAAGACACCCAAAAGAGTGTCTTTTTGTTTAAAAAAATTATATTAGCTTTATTTTTTAATTTTTTTCCAATCTTTTTACTTTTTTTACTAATTCTGGTAATTTTTTTAGACTAGCCTTTATCTTTAAATGTTCCTTTACACTTACCGGTGGATTTCCAGAAAGGATTTGATTAGAAGATATATTCCCTGTTACTCCTGACTTAGCTCCTAGAACCACATTATCTCCTATCTTAATATGCCCTGCTACTCCTACCTGTCCTGCCAAGGTACAATTATCTCCTACCTCAGTACTTCCAGCTATTCCTACCTGGGAGATAATAAAACAATTTTCCCCAATTATTCCATTGTGTCCTAGCTGTACCAGGTTATCAATTTTAGTGTATTTTTTTATAATTGTATCTCCAATAGCTCCCCGGTCTATAGTAGTATTGGCTCCAATTTCTACCTCATTTTCCAAAATCACCCTGCCAATTTGTTCTATCTTTATATTGTTTCCGTCAACCTTGGTATATCCAAATCCATCGGATCCAATTATAGCACCGGGTTGTAAAATACAATTTTTCCCTAGGATACAGAACTCTCTAATCACTGCATTGGGATAGATGATAGATCCATCTCCTACCACTACATCTTGCCCTATATAAACATTTGGATGTAGTATTACATCATTACCTATCTTTGCTCCATGTCCTATATAGACATTGGGAGCTATCTTTACCCTCTCTCCTATTATCGCACTATCTTCTATGGCTTTTATGGGAAATATCACCTCTTTTTTAAAGAATTTTAATAACAAGGGCATCAATTCTCTAGGATTTTTTTCAACAACTATATATGTTTTATCAAGCAGATATTCCTTTAATTTAGGAACCACTAATACTGTTGCATCGGTTTTTTCTAATTTCATTAAAAATTTATCTTCTGCTGCAAATGTCACCTCTCCTTTCTTGGCTTGAAAAAAGGGAGCAAGCCCAGTAATTTCCTGAACTCTATCCCCCTTAATTTTTCCACCAAGAAGAGTTGATAATTTTTCTAAATTATACATAAACTCCTCCTAATATCATTATAATTTTATTTTATTTGAACTTTCCAATACTTTTAATACTTCTGCTGTTATATTTTTTCCGCCATATAATACAGCGCCCTCTTCAATAACAATCTCATATTTATTTTTTCTAGCTACTTGCTTAATTGCTGATTTTATCTCAGCTTGTATACTCCCCATCTCTTCATATTCTAATCTTCCCAATTTCTGTTGAAGTGCTTGACGCTCTTTTCCAAATTCCATCTGTTGTTTTTGAAATTTATCTTTTTCAGCCAAGGTTACTTTATCACCTTTCGCATTTAACTCTTTAGCTATTTTTTCTAAGTTTTTAGCTTTAACTGCTAATTGCCCCTCTAATTTTGTTTTAGCAGCTTCTAATTTTGTTTTAGCAGCTTGTGTTTTTGAGTATCCTTGAAATACTTTTTGTGTATTTACAGTAGCTATCTTAGCTGCAAAGATTGATACCGACATACTTACTGCCATTACTAGTGTTAATATTTTTTTCATTATCTTCACTCCCATTTATTTTAATATTTTATTTAAAACATCTGCCCCATGTTGAAGAAGAATTGCATTCCATTTTCTTCAGAATCTCCTACTGGGAATCCAAAATCCAGTCTAATTGGACCAATTGGTGTTCTTATTCTAATTCCCACACCTGCTGATTGCTTCATATCATCCGGAAAATCACCCTTGGATCTCTCCATAAATTTATCTTCACTGTTTCCATGATACCAAGATCTACCGATATCATAGAAGAAAACAAGACCTAGCAATTCATTTATTTGTGTTCTATTTTCGATATTAAAAATTAATTGATCTTGCCCTCTCAAGGATCCATATTGATACCCTCTCATAGAGTTGGCTCCACCAGAAGCATATAGTTGCTGATATTTCAACGAGTCTGTACCCATTCCAGCGACCATTCTATAGGCCATAGTATTTCCTTTGAATAATCCTTGATGATATTTTCTAAGTTCCAAGGTAGCCTTGGCAAAAGCTTCATCATCTCCATTGATTCCTGGATTATTTTCATAGACGCTTCCTACTTCGGTTCCCAAATAATGACCTACTTCTACACTAAATTTAGCATATTTACCAGTTGTAGGATCTAGATAGTTATTTCTAGTATCATATATAACTGATGGTGTTACACTCACATAGTTATAGTCCTGTGAACTCTCCCCATCTTCGTTTTCTTCTGAAACTCTCTCTAATTTAAGTCCCAGTTCAAATCTTAAGTATCTGTTGAGACCTTTACCAATGGAAATTGTACCTCCATGGATAGTGCTAGAATAATGATCATAAGTTTCACTATCTTCATCTTCTTGCCTATATAGGTTCCATCCCCATGATACAAAATCTGTATCTTTTATCCACGGATCTCTAAAGGATAGGCTTGCACTTGTATAGTTTTCCGAAGATTTTTCAAAGGTAAATCCAAGGTCTTGTCCTCGTCCCTTATAGTTACTATCTTTTATACTAATACTTCCTACAACTCCTACTGCCGAACCATAAGATATAGCACCTTGAAGCATAGCCGTTCTCTCCTCATCTATAAGTAACACAACTTTTACACCATCTGGATCTCCAGGAATATTCTTATACTCAGGTTGAATATTTTTAAAAGCACCACTTCTTATTAAGTTTCTTACCGTTTGATCATAGTCTTTTTTATTAAATACCTGTCCTTCTTTTATCTCTAATTCCCTTTCAATTATAAAATTTTCTGTTTTTAACAGAGTATCATTGGATTGTCTACGAGCACCTTTTTGCTTAGTTACCATCTTCTTATACTCGACGTTACGAACAATCCCCTCAACAAGAGTTATAACTAGTTCCATACTGTTGTTAATATCTATATTTATAACTTTTGCCAGAGTGTAACCATCTTCATGATATTTTTTAATAATCCTATCTTTATCATCTCTCAATGTATTTATATTATATATATTTCCAGGCTCAGTTTGAATTAATTCAATTAATTCATCTGTTGAATACTTAGTATTCCCTTCAATTTTAACTCCTGTTATTATTTGATTTTCTTCTAGATTGTATTGTACCGATACTCCTTCACCATACTTATATACCTCTGGATTTACATCTCTAAAATAACCGGTATTAATAAGATTTCTCTGTCCCTCTAGAATTTTTGCCTTAGAAAAAAACGAACCCACTTTGATTGGTATTTGCTCTAAAATTTCCTCTTTGGAAATATGTAAATTTCCAAATATATCTATTGAACTTATAATTAAAGATTTATCTACCTTTACCCTCTCAGACATGGGTAAGATGTTTTCTTTTTTTAATAGGTTCACTGCATCTCTATTCTCCTTAATTTCAATGATAAGTTCAATCTTATCATTTTTTAATTTAGGGTATATAGTTATGTCATCCACATATGCTAAGTTTTTTATATTTTGATAATCCCTTACCATGTTGTTCGTAGAGTATTTGTCTCCAACTTTAGAATTTAAATTGCCTTTGATAACTTCCATTGGTACTTCCCGATTTCCTCTAATATCTATACCAGATATTTCGTAATCCAGGGAAAAACTCACCAATGAGATCAAAAATGTTAATAAAATTATTAATTGTTTTCTCATTCTTCTCCTCCAAGTAAAAATATGTTAAGTATTATTTGCCCTAAATTTTTATATTTTTTTCTCCAACTTAAATCAATATGGTAGTTAATAAGGGTCTCTCCTGTTTTTGCTCTACCCTCTGGAATTTTACCGACTCCTCCACCCCACGACAAGTATTTTGTTATTCTATGATCTAAAGCAAAATCGTACTCAGTGACAATATCATAATATTTAGATGATCCCCATCTAGCTTTAGCCTTCCAATACAGTTTATCTTTATATATCGGATTCTCAGCTTCTATCGATGCCCCTAAGCCTAAAGTTCCTGTATCCTTATAAGTTCCACCTTCATACTCATATGCTACTAAATCAGACGAAATTTGAAATTTTTCTATCTTCAACACACTGGCAATTTCTGCAGATACAGGCGAAAAAAGTTTATCACTTATCTCCCTGTCCAATACATCTTTTATCAATACACTTGTACTTTTTTCATCACTTACACTATGAAAAGCCAATAGCGATCCAATCTCATCTGAACTTAATCCTGAACCTGAGCTCATTTGGATCTGTAAATCTGGATATTCACCGTTTATATTTATATATACATCTTCATTTGCAATGGTAGAGTTTGCGCTTAGTACTACTATTGGATGAAAACTTACAGACTCAGCTTCAGTTTTTATAAATTTTGCTATGGCAGTACTCAGATAAAATAAATTATTGTTTAATACAACGGACCCATCATCGATACTGACCATTCCACTATAACTTATCTCTTTATTTTTTAACTTTAAATTCCCGTCTATATTCAAATTTCCATGTATATTTTCAACAAGAGAAGTATAGGTCAACTTTGAAATTTTTAATTTAATGGAATTTTCAGTTTTTAAATTTATATCTATGTCAATACTAGGTCCCTCATCTTCAACAGTTTTAATCTCAAAGTCACTACCTAATTCTTTGGATTTTCTGATAACTTTCTTCTCTTTAATCTGGGAAGCTATCTTGGAAACTTTTGTATCCTCTACATCTGGGATCCCCAAAATTTCACCACTGTTAATTATAAAATCACCAGTGACCTTATTTTTAGTAAAAACTGCATTTGAGCTCAATACCAAGTTGATCTTATCTTGATAGGAATAATCCATATTGTCTAAAATCAAATTAAGTCTATAATCTAAATCAGACAGCAGACTACCTTTATTTTTTATCCTCTTAAATTCAGGTATTTTTAGATAACCTTCCATCTTAATGTCACCATTATTTATCTTACCCTTAAGATACTCAATCTTCACAAGTTTTTTATCCAAAACTACCTCTGTATTAACCTTATCTATAAAAATTCCATATTTTGGCATTTCAGCTGACAAATCTTTGATTTTAAATTCACCATAATTATTTTTGGAGTTTAGTTCTACATCTATAGTAGCAATTCCCTTAATTTGGTTTATATATTCAGAAAAAGAAAATATGTTTAGAAAAGAAAGATCTATTTCATTGGATTTGATATTTAAACTATAGTCAAAATCTGTAAAATCAACCTTCCCCTGAGAGGTGAGTTTATTGTTATGGTAACTCAAACTCAATTCTTTTAGTGTCAACTCTTTTAAATCACCATGAAGATCTATCTTTAAGTTTTCAAGCTTATTTCCATCAATAAGGATAAAATTACTGTCTATCTTAAGATCATATTTTAGATCATTAAATGCACCATCTATATTGACCTTAGCATTTAACTTTCCATTTATATCTTGGGTATTTGAATATTCCCTTAATTTTTCAATGTTTAAAATATCTTTAAGTTTAAAGGAAAGTTTGTTTTGGCTAAGATCAATCCATCCTCTTCCACCTAAAAGTTTATCTCCTTTGTCAGAATAAATTGTAATATCATTAATATCCATGTGACCGCTTTTATCTAACTTATCTAAGTCCCCCCCTTTATAAGTAGAGATCATCTTTATATTCGGCAATTTTCTTCCTCGCAGATAGACATTATCTGCAAAAACATTAAAAACTCCACTAATGTTATCTGGTGTCCCCCACAAGACAACTTCTCCTGTAAGGCGATATTTTAAATTTACATCCCCATAATATTCTGCCAAATTATTTTCAAGTAAATTCACCTTTAATCTAAATTTATTTGAAGAGATATCGTAATATCCGTTGATGTTATTTTCATCGATTTTGAACCCATCAAAAAAAATATTTTGGTTATAAAACCGGATTTTCCCCTTTAAATATATCTTTGGTAAATCATTATATTGAACCCAGGCATTTGTTGAATAAAGGTTAATTTTAAAATCTTCCAAGTCGCCCTTTAGGCTTCCATCGACCTCCTCTAAATCCATCTTAATCCCATATTTTTCTAGTAATTTCATCTTGTTTTCTTTTATTCCCCTTATCTTATAGTCAAAGTCTAAGGTTTGATTAATTATATTATAGTCCCCTTCAATTGTCAAAAGATTATTTCTCACTTCTAAGACCTTAAAAACTCCATTTTTATAATTTAACCCCACCTTGAAGTCTTTAAACTTCACGTTATCATAGGACAGTTCTCCTAAATAGCCATCGAAGTCTGCAGCAAGTCCACTATTATTAACTATCTTTAGTCTTCCATGAATATCTTTATAGGAAATATCATATCTACCAGTTTTGCTATCTAAATTAGAAATCCAGGAAAAAAATTGTTTTTCCCCTATAAAAGTACCATCAAAATCTATCCCTGTTTCTAAGTTATCAATAGAGATAAAGTTTTCAACTTTCAAATTTTTTCCTGTATAAGCAAAATTATAAGAGAGATCATCTATATCTAAATAACCATTTGCAGACAGCTGTAACTCATTATAAAATAAATCTATCTTATTAAAATAGATCCTATTGCCATCATTGGTAAAATTCAAACTTAAAGATCTCAAAGAATCTTTTTCTTTTATTTCTACCTCACCCTGCCCTAGAATCAAATTTTTATTGGCATAATCATAGATCACTTTAACGTTATTTTTAGTGGAATAATATTCACCCTTATATTCTATCTCTACATCTTTAGTTCCTATACTTGAAATCCCAAATGTTTTTTTCCCTAGATCAATCTCACCACCTATCTTCAATATATCTGAATAGAGGGTATAATCAATTTTTTCACTATTTAAATCATATTTGAGATTACCGCTTAATTCTTTTAATTTTAAAGGACTTTTCCTGTTTAAAATATTAAAATTCAGATTTAAAACCTCATTTTCATAAGAACCGTTCAGCAGGGTGTATCCTTCAGTCCCGTCATAGTCCCAAAAGAATCTAAGATCTTTTAATTTCACCTGATCTTCGGATAAAATTATACTTCCTTTGAGATCTTTTACCTCTGTACCTTTAATATTTAAGGTATCTAACCTCAGGTAGTTATCTAAAGTCAGGTTGAATTCCTCATCAAAACTAAACTTTAATCTCAGATATGAAACATTGAAATCTCCTAAGTCATCTATTTTTTTTTTCAGAGTATCATCTAATAAGGTGACTCTTTTTATATCTTTTTTATTCAGGTCACTGGCTGTTATGTCCATTTCTACACCATTTGGACGATATTCCAAGGAGAAATTAACATCTTTTTCTGCCATCTTACCATCTAACTTTAATTTTATCCTATCTCCTAAAAATTCCACTCCCCCATGGATATCTGTTGCCACCCCGTCATATGCATCAGTATAAAAACTAGCTTCAGACAGATAAGCATCTCCCCATAGGCCATCACTATCTATGGTTAGATCTAGCTCTGCTTTCCCCCCTAAATAATTTGTGTATTCATCTACATAGGCATATTGCATAAGGTCTTGGTCTATACTTCCATTTTTTAATTTGATGGTCATAGAATAATCTTTTTCATAGTTAGTAAAAGAATATTCTACCATCTCATCACCTACAGTATTATAAAACTTCAGATCGATCCCATGAGCCTTGTCAAAACTAACATATCCCTCTAGATTATCTACAAATTTATTTATGGGATTTTCATAATAATTATCCTGAAATAACAACCTAGCATTTGTCACTGTGATAATATCTATCGGTACTCCTGTTCCTGCTTTTTTAGGGTTTTTAGAAGTTCTAGGAGTCTTGGGACTTCCATTAGAAAAAACATCCACTATATTTATATCTCTATTTTTATCTACTGCGATATATAAATAAGGGTTTTTCGCACTGATCTCTGTAATTTTACCCCTCAAGAGATCTTTTATAGAGTATCGTAGAATAAGCTTAGGAGCATAAAGTATGGTGATCCCCTTATCATCTTTTAATACTGCATCATTTACTACGATCAATCCAAATGTGGAAAAATCCAAGGTTGTGTGGGAGATATCAGCTAAAAAATATTTTAAAGACATGTCTACTATTCGATCAAAGTTATTTTTAACGGTAACATATAATGGAATAGTTATTAACATTAAAATTAGTATTGAGGAAGCGACAAAGCTTTTTCGGTATTTTCTAATAAGTTTGTTCATAGCTCCCCCCTTTTAAAATTTAAAAACCTTCTTTTAAAATTTGATTATTATAGTGGTCTTTTTAGTGGTATACCTGCTCTTCTTGGATATTTCTTATCTGTCTCTGCCATCTTTTTTATCTCAAATATATATCTAATATCTTCACAAAATGGTAATTTCAACTCATCAACCTTTACTATTCTACTGTTTAATATCTCAAACGCATTTTTCGAGTATTCTAACTCCTCTTGATAATCCATTTTTTGGGCTAAAAATGTAGCTCCTACCTTTAGAAAAGGAACCATATATTCTAGTATCACATTAAATTTTGATACTCCCCTGCATAATCCTAAATCATAGATTGCCCTCTTGTCCTCTAACTTTATATAGTCTTCCGCTCTCATATTTACCACTTCTACATTGGATAGATTCAATTTTTCTGCTACCATCTCTAAAAATTTTGTTTTTTTACTTACAGAATCCATCAGAGTGAAATCTATATTGGGATTGGCAATAGCTAATACCATCCCGGGGAATCCTGCTCCTGTCCCTATATCCATGGCTTTTTTCACACCACAAGGCAGTTTATTTTGTAATAATAAAGAATCTAAGAAATGTTTTTCATACATGGTTTTTTCATCTCTAATAGCTGTCAAATTTGTGTGTTTATTGGTTTCTAATAATAAGTTTCCATACTCTAATAACATGTCTACTGTAGCTTTGTCCAATTCCAAACCTATTTTTTTAAGGCCTTCTTTAAAAAATCCTTTCATCCTATTTGTCACCTCTTATTTTTAAAACCATAAGCAATACCGAGATATCTGCTGGAGATACCCCGGAAATTCTAGAGGCCTGTCCTATATTTAAAGGGTTTTTTTCATTTAATTTTTCCTTAGCTTCTCCGGTTATTCCGCTTATTATATCATAGTCAAAATCTTTAGGAATCAATCTTTCTTCCAAAGCCTTATGTTTTTTTATCATCTTTAGTGATTTTTTAATATACCCGTCATACTTGACCTGAACTTCTGCCTGATATTCAGTGTCTTCAGGATATTCCCCTAGTTCAAATCCATCTATAATTTCAGCAATATATTTAATATCTTTATAGTCTAGTCTAGGTCTTTTTAATAGTTCTAATAAGGTAGTTCCAGATTTTAGATCTCCACTATCTTTTTTAATCAGTACCTCTCCAATCCTTTCATTACTAGATCCTACATTTAAAGATAATTTTTCTATGATCTCTAAAACATCTATTTTTTTCTTTTCTACTAGGTTATAGGTTGCTTCATCTAACAATCCTGCTTCATAACCTATCTTTGATAGTCTAAGATCAGCATTATCTTCCCTAAGGAGGAGTCTGTATTCACTTCTAGCTGTAAACATTCTATAGGGCTCATTGGTTCCCTTAGTCACTAGATCGTCTACTAAAGTTCCCAAATATGAATCAGCTCTATCTAATATGATAGGATCCTTCCCCTGTAATTTTCTCGCTGCATTCATTCCGGCCAAAAGACCCTGTCCAGCGGCCTCTTCATATCCAGAGGTTCCATTTATTTGTCCTGCTAAAAATAAATTTTCTATTTTTTTAGTTTCTAAACTATACTGTAATTCTTCTGGTAATACATAGTCATATTCTATTGCATAGGCATATCTCATGATCTTTGCATCTTCTAACCCATAGATATTTTTCACCATTTCCTCTTGAACTTCTGCAGGCAGTGAAGTTGAAAAACCACTTATATAGACTTCATTGGTTCCATACCCCTCTTTTTCTAAAAATAGATGATGTCTTTCCTTCTCTTGATACCTAAATACCTTATCCTCTATAGATGGGCAATATCTCGGACCTGTTCCCTCAATAGTTCCATTAAATAACGGCGATTTAGATTTATTCTGAGTTATCACATTGTGTACATCTGGGTTTGTATATGTTATATAACATGGGATTTGACGCCTCCCTTCTACATCTTTATCTAAAGTTCTACTTGAAAATTTTAGAAGTAGATCTAAATTCCCCGGCTGCTCTTCTAACCTGTCAAAGTTCATACTTCTAAAATCAATTCTTGGAGGAGTCCCTGTTTTAAACCTTCCCAACTCTAACCCTATTTTTTCTAAAGATAGAGGCAGATCATTTGACGCCATTTCTCCCATCCTTCCACCTTGAAACTTTTTATCACCAATATGGATAAGACCTCTCATAAATGTTCCGACAGCTATTATAACTGTCTTAGAAGAATAAGTTACTCCTTCTTGTGTCTTTATTCCTACAACTTTATTTTCCTCTACCACTAAGTCAGTTACCATACCTTGAATAGAATCTAGATTCTCGGTATTCTCTATAGTTTTTTTCATCTCCATATGATAGCTTTGTTTATCAGCTTGAGCACGTAAAGATCTTACAGCTGGTCCTTTCTTAGTATTTAACACTCTTATTTGTACAAAAGTTTTGTCTATATTTCTTCCTATCTCTCCTCCGAGAGCATCTATCTCTTTTACTAAATGAGATTTAGCAGGCCCTCCAATAGATGGATTACATGACATTACTCCTATATTATCCAAAGTTATACTAAATATTGCGGTTTTCATTCCCATTCTTGCAGATGCTAAGGCTGCTTCACAACCTGCATGTCCTGCTCCTACTACTATCACATCAAATTTATGCATTATTTTCTCCTCCTTTACTTTAAATTTTCTAATTCTCTTGCTGTTTTAGAATCAGTGATAACTAAGAGTGTATCACCTTTTTCAATTACACTTGTTGCTCTGGGGCTCGGATTCAATTCTCCATCACTTTTCTTTATACCTATTATATTGATATTATATGAATCTCTTAAAGCTAATTCCATCAAATTTTTACCCAAAAATGATGCAGGAGCTTTAAATTCTACTAACAAGAAATTCTTTGAAAATCTTAGATGTTCCATCATATTAGGTTCCATAGCCAGCATAGCTATCTTATGACCCATATATTCTTCTGGATATATCACCTCATCAGCGCCTATTTTTTTTAATACTTTCCCATGACTCTTGGTGACTGCCTTTGCTATAATTTTTTTAATACCTAATTCTTTTAAGTTTAAGGTTGTCATGATACTTGCCTGGATATTACTTCCTATTCCTATAAACGCTACATCAAAATTACTTGCCCCGATCTCCTTCAATGCATTTTCATCGGTTGCATCCAGTATCAGGGCATTATCTATTATATTATTATTTATAGCTTCCTGGACCAGCTCCTCATTTGTGTCTATTGCCAAAACCTCACTATCAGCTTCGTAAAGTGTCTGTGCAATGCTCGATCCAAATCTACCTAAGCCTATAACTAAATAGCTTTTCATATCTATCTCAACTCCTAGATTCTTTTCTAAATTAATTTATCCTATCAGTATATTTTCCTCTGGATATTTATAAGTTCTCACCTTAATTTTTTCACTGAATGCCAGCATAAACGTAAGAGGCCCAACCCTTCCTATCAACATAGTCAAGATTAATAAGATTCTTCCAAATATATTTAAATCTGCTGTTATTCCCTGTGATAACCCTACTGTTGCAAAGGCTGACATAACTTCAAAGATAACCTTATCCAAAGTCAATCCGTTCGTTTGTACCATGGCATTACCTTGTATGGATCCTTGCAAAATGGCATCCGCTATATCTTTTACAGAAGTCATCTCATTTGTTATAAGTATCAAAAATACTACCATAGTAATATATAATATAGATATTATCAAGATAGTCATAGCTCTGTGTAATATCTCCCACGGAACACGCCTGTTAGATATAACAAGATCTTTTTCATTTCTGAGTATTACCATCACATAAAACATTATCATTCCAAAAGTTGTAGTCTTTAACCCACCACCTGTAGAACCAGGGGAAGCACCTATAAACATCAATATCAAAAATAAGAACACTGTTGAAGGTCTTAAATTTTCCATAGGGACAGAGTTAAATCCAGCTGTTCTGGTGGTTACACTTTGAAAAAAAGAGTTATTCAATGCATCTATTATCCCCATGTTACCAATGGTTCCAGGATTACTTCTCTCAAACACAAAAAATACTATAGCTCCACCAAAAGTTAGAAAAAAACTGATATAAAGTGCTAATTTAGAAGTTAAATTATATCTGATTTTTCCTGTTTTATAGTAGTTTATAGTTGAGTTAATAACTGCAAATCCAATTCCACCTAAAGATATCAAGATTGAAATAGTAAGGGTCACCGTTATATTACTCGAATATTCAACTATACTATCGGAGAAAAGTGAAAACCCAGCATTACAAAAAGCAGATACTGAATGAAATATCCCATATACCATTGCTTTTTTTAATGGCATAGTGCTTGAGAATCCTAAAGTTAAAAAAATAGCTCCTATGATCTCTATCCCTACCACTATCAAAACTATTCGTTTTAAAAATTTTATTATTCCCCCAATCGTATAAGAATTGAGATCCTCCTTTAATATCTTTCTCTCATGGTAGCTTATTTGTTTCCCTATTAGGGTAAATATCAAGGTTGAAAAAGTCATTATTCCAAGTCCACCTAGTTGAATGAGTATTAATATTACCGCTTTCCCGAAGGGGCTAAATATCATACTCACATCAACCAATGTAAGACCTGTAACCGAAACTGCAGACGTGGCTGTAAATAATGCAGTCAAAATACTTATCTCCTGCCCTTTATTTACCGCAATAGGTAGCGATAAAAAAAATGTACCTATTAATATTATAACTATAAATGACAGCACTAAAATTCTGGATGGAAGTATCCTCCTAAAAGATATTTTTTTCATCTATCCCCCCTAACTTATTATTCTAATCCTAATTGTTCTTTTGTCTATAATTTTTTTGACTCTAACTTAACTATTATACCTAATTTTCACCCTCCTTTCAAGAAATACTATTATTAAGATACACCTTTTAACCATTTTGAAAAAAAAGAACCCCTTAAAAGGAATTCTTTAGATGGTTATTTGATATAATCACTCTATCTTTTACCAATATTTTCGCTGATCTTAACTATCACCTCTACAGCTCTTTCCATAGATGACACAGGTATATATTCATACTGACCATGAAAATTGTGTCCTCCTGTAAATATATTCGGGCATGGCAACCCCATATAAGATAATCTAGCTCCATCTGTTCCACCTCGAACAGGTTTTATAACAGGTTCTATTCCTAATTCGATAATAGAATCACGAGCTATATCAAAGACTTCCATTTTTTCTTCTATCTTCTCCTTCATATTATAATAACTATCCGTAAGTTCTAACTCAATAGCGTTATTATATTTTTTATTCAACAGTTCTACTGCTTGACATATAAATTCTTTCTTTTCTGTAAATTTTTCCATATTGTGGTCTCTGATAATATAAGCTAATTTTGCACTTGATATATCGCCGCTCATCTCAGACAACATATAAAACCCTTCATATCCTTCTGTAAATTCAGGACGCTGGTTTACTGGCAATAAATTATGAAGTTCTATTCCTACTTGAAGAGCATTAATTAATTGATCTTTGGCTGTCCCTGGATGTACGCTCCTACCTGTTATCTTTATCACAGCACTTGCAGCGTTGAAGTTTTCATATTCTACCTCTCCCAATCTTCCCCCATCGATAGTATAGGCAAATTCAGCTCCAAATTTTTCTACATCAAATAGATCTGCTCCTCTTCCTATCTCCTCATCGGGTGTGAATCCTATCCTGATCTTCCCGTGTTTTATCTCAGGATGATCCATCAAATATTCCATAGCTGTTAATATTTCAGCAATACCAGCCTTGTCATCTGCTCCTAAAAGGGTAGTTCCGTCAGTTGTGATAAGAGTTTCCCCTATATATGAATCTAACTCCTTAAAATCTTTAGGAGACAGTACTATATTTTTTTCTTCATTCAATACTATATCTCCACCCTCATAATCTACAAATTTAGGTCTTATATCCTTCCCTGAAAATGCAGGTGCAGTATCCATATGTGCTATAAATCCAAAAGTTGGAATATCTTTATCGCTATTACTAGGCAGTGTTGCCATTAGATATCCATTCTCATCCAACGTTACATCTTCTAGTCCCAACCCAATCATCTCATCTTTTAAAAAAACAGCCAATTTCAATTGTTTTTTTGTACTTGGACATGTAGCTGAGTTTTCATCTGATTTTGTATCAAACTTCACATAATTTATAAATCTTTCTACTAATTTTGACATTTCTTATCCCCCGTTTTCTATTTTTTCTATAATCCAATATAGTCTATATAAAATATACCACATCTATACAAAACTTATACTTAAAATAGGCAAAAAAATAATGTTATTTCCAATCTATAAGTATGAATTCTCCTTTAAGTTTAATATCTTTATATTCTCTATCCAGTATTTCTATGAAATCATACTTATCCAAAGTATAATCTCTGTTATTAAGATTAAGATTTGATCCCTTATTCATAGAGAATATAAAGATTTTTTTACTGGTAAACAAATCATTTTCTCCATGGATTTTATTTAAATTTACATCTACATTTAGAGGATCCCATATCAAATTAAAGTCTAGAACTTTTTTTTCATTTTCAGATCTTATTTCATCCTTCCCATCAAAGGAAAAAATATCACCTTCACGCAGATCTATCAGTTCTCTCCTCCTAAGTTAATCTAACTTCATTTTCAAGTATTATTAAGATCCTCCTATACCTGGTAAAGTCTGAAAACTTACTCGATCCAGGTTCTATAGATGCACTGGATATTCTTATATTAAAATTTTCTATATCTCTATAAAGTTCCTTTGTTATCCCACCACTCCATTTTTTCCCCGACATCTCATCTAAATTCTTTTTTTTCATAGTTATCACCCCTTATATATATATATATATATGAATAATACTCCTAAGTTATAAAACAATCAACCTATTTTTACTTGTTTTTCATCTTTTTTTTGACCTATTTATAGACAAATACTTTCTACTTTTTTATAGATATAATAAGTGTAATTATTCCACCAGTTGCACTTGCAAGAGTACTAAAAAATAAATCCATGGCTTCCCTCTTTACATTAATGGCGGCGAGTCTTGTCAAGCACACCACCACATATTTTCAAGGAAACTTCATTTGCAGTAAAATAATTTAATACTTTTCGCGGTCTATTTCTAATTCTTTCTACAGTTCTTTCTAACTCATCATCTGGTATTGCTGAAAAAACTGTTCCCTTTGGATATGTTTGTCTCAACACTCCATTAAAATTTTCATTGCTACCTTTTTCCCACGGCGAATAAGGATTACAGAAGTAAACATCAACATTCAAGTTTTTTTCTATTTCTTTAAATCCTGCA
>NZ_JBAHZY010000135.1:0-7197 GCF_037132775.1 Psychrilyobacter sp. | reverse complement strand
ATAGAATTATATGGAAAAAGAGTATAGATTTCCTATACTCCTTCACTCTATTTATTATACACCTCATTATAATATTTGGCATAATCACCACTCACTACATCATTTACCCATTCTTGATTATCCAAATACCATTTAATTGTTTTTTCGATCCCTACAATAAATGGTGTTTCTGGATAAAACCCAAGTTCTTTTACTGTCTTTGTCGGATCTATGGCATATCTCGCATCATGTCCAAGTCTATCCTGTACATAAGTTATTAGATCATAATTAATATCTTCAAGATTACATTTCACAATATCTTTATATTCCTCTTTTATCTCTTCCTTGTCACCTGTTACAAGCCTCTTAATTGTATCAATGGTCATCTTTACAATATTTATATTTGTCTCTTCATTGAATCCGCCAACATTATAAGCTTCACCTAATTTTCCACCATCAATTACCATATCTATACCTTTACAGTGATCTTCTACATAGAGCCAGTCTCTCACCTGTTTTCCGTCCCCATATACAGGTAACTTTTCCCCTTCCAATATGTTTTTAATTATAAGTGGTATTAATTTTTCAGGAAAATGATAAGGTCCATAGTTATTGGAACACCTTGTTACATTTACCGGGAAATGATAGGTTTCATCATAGGCCCGAACTAACATATCAGCACCTGTTTTACTTGTCGCGTAGGGTGATCTAGGATCTAGAGGAGTTCTTTCAGTAAAAAACTTACTCCCAAATATTTTTGGCATAGATTCTCTTCCATTTAATACTTTTTCTAATTCTTTTTTATCCAAACCATTGTCAATTGTACATTGTCCACTATCCATTAGAAACTTACCCTCAGGATATTCACGTTCAAGACTTCCATAAACTTCGTCAGTGCTTACCTGCAAGAATTTCTTTCCATTTTTATAGATAGGATATCCAAATTTATCTTTACCTACAGTCCAATTTTGTTTAGCTACATCCATCAATATCTGGGTCCCTAAAATATTAGTTTTTAGAAATATCCCCGGATCTTCTATGGATCTATCCACATGGGATTCTGCTGCAAAGTTTACAACAAAGTCAATATCATGATTCATAAAAATATTTTCTACCAATTCCTTGTTACAGATATCTCCTTTTACAAACTCTACCCTCTCATCTTTTATTTCTTCACTTATAGTTCCTAAATTCCCTGCATAAGTTAATTTATCTAAAACTATTAATTTACATTGTATATTGTCAATAGTACATTTTTTAAGTTTATATTTAAGAAAATTTGCTCCTATAAATCCTGCGGCACCTGTAATTAAATACTTTTTCATTATTTCACTCTCCTTTCAGATTATTATTTTTAACCATCATAACAGAGCAACCCTATCAACTCTGAGGACACTAAGAGAATCTTTTTCTCTTGACCCCGACTTATAACCGACTAAGGTCTGATTTTATCTTCTGACCTTTTTGGAACACAGAGACTCCCCGAGCCTAGATTAAAGTTTTCTCCGGGTTCTATGCTTTTTTCTTTCTATTTCTACCTCCATAAATAATAAAAAGTACAGAAAATAGATTTGCTATTTCTGTACTCTATTTATATATTCCATTTTATGGATTTTCTTTCTATTTTTTTTGATAATATTTTTATTTCATTTATTCGCATTGTACATTGTACATTCTCAATTTTACATTTATTTGCTGTGACTTTTAGTCCCGAGCAAACAGGTCTCTCGTATAGATCTTTTCACTTACATCTGTTAATTTCTCACACAGTCTATTTGTCACTATCACATCAGAAATTTTCTTGAATTCATCCAAGTTCCTTATAACTCTAGAATTAAAGAAACTTTCTTCCTTCAATACCGGCTCATAGATCACGACCTCTACTCCCTTGGCTTTGAGTCTTTTCATGATCCCCTGTACTGCTGAGGCACGGAAATTATCTGAGTCCATCTTCATAGTAAGTCTATAGATTCCAACTACCTTTGGATTTCTTTCTAATATCTTTCTAGCAATATGATCCTTTCTTGTGGTGTTGGCATCCACTATTGCCTGAATTATATTATTTGGTACACTCTCATAGTTGGCTCTAAGTTGTTTTGTGTCCTTTGGCAGGCAGTATCCACCATATCCAAATGAAGGGTTGTTGTAATGATCTCCAATTCTTGGATCCAGTCCCACTCCCTCTATGATCTGTTTAGTATTCAGTCCATGTACCTCTGCATATGTATCCAGTTCATTAAAATATGCAACTCTCAGTGCAAGATAGGTATTGGAGAATAACTTTACTCCTTCTGCTTCAGTAGATTCTGTAAATAAGATAGGTATATCCTCTTTAATAGCTCCTTCTGCCAAAAGATTAGCAAAAATTTCTGCTCTTTCAGATTTTTCCCCTACAATTATTCTAGAAGGATGAAGGTTGTCATAGAGTGCCTTTCCTTCCCTCAAGAATTCAGGGGAGAAGATGATATTATCTACACCAAATTTTTCTTTAATACCTTTAGTATATCCTACCGGTACTGTAGATTTAATTACCATGGTAGCATTAGGATTTATTTTTAATACATCACTAATAACTACCTCTACTAAACTGGTATCGAAGAAGTTATTCACTTCATCATAGTTTGTAGGAGTGGCTATGATTACATATTCTGCATCTTTATATGCTAGCTCTTTATCTAAGGTAGCTACTAAATTTAATTCCTTATTAGCTAAATAATCTGAGATATAATCATCTACTATAGGTGAAATTTTGTTATTTATCATATTTACCTTTTCTTCAACGACATCTAGTGCTACTACCTCGTGGTTTTGAGCTAAAAGTACTGCATTTGATAGCCCCACATATCCTGTTCCTGCAATTGCTATTTTCATTTGAAACTCCTTTTGACGCAGACTAAGTTCCGATCTTTAAAATCTAATAAAGTCACATCCAATATTTTTATTTTTAAAATTTTGAAAAAGAAAAAGGCCTCATTTACTAAAATATTTTTATCACAAATCACATTAATTAATACGAATTATAAAATGTCCATTTTTCTAACGCAGACTAAGGTCTGACTGTAAAGTGTCAAAGATTTTTCTTTTTCAAAGTCATTTTAAGTCTGCGTCAAAATTAGTTTTTCAATATCAACTTAGTAAATATATTCCATGAAAGATAATAAAAGGATTTAAAAATGGATAATTTTTCTATTTCTCTAAATAACTTCCAATTATACTTAATAAGATTTATTTTATTGCTTGAAACAGATCCATTAACTATTCTATATTGAGCTAAATTTTCTTTCAGACAATATCCATAATCTACTTTTTTTAATACCCGCAACCAAAGTGCATAATCCTGTCTTTTTCTAATTAAAGGCATATATATCTTTCCTAGTTTTTCTGCATTATACATCCCTGCAAGACATCCAATTTGATTTGATTTAAGAAATCTTGTATAATCAACTTTATCTTCCGACCTTACAACTTCATCAAGTAGATTTCCCTCTTCATCCATCTTTTGATACCAGGTATAAGTAAAATCATAGTTATTTTCTTCCATAAACTTAATCTGTTTTTCCAACTTTTCAGGGTGCCAAAGATCATCACTATCTAAAAAAGCTATATATTTCCCTTTTGCTTCCTTTATTGCTCTATTTCTTGCTACAGCGCCACCGCTATTTTTTTCTAATTTTATTAATTTTATTCTTTTATCTTTCTTTATATATCTCTCTACTATCTCAGGTCCTCTATCTTTAGAAACGTCATCTACAATTATCATTTCCCAATTTTCATAAGTTTGAGACTGAACCGACTGGATAGTTACTTCTATAAAATTTTCAGAATTATACATAGGAGTAATTACAGATACCAATTTATTAATTTTCAACCATATACCCCCTTATAAAAGATCCAAATTGAAGTAGTTTCAAATAAAAATAAACTAGATTAAAAATCATCATTCTAAACATTCCAGTGTTTACAACCATTTTCTTTGATATCCTATAATGCTTAGGCAAATTTAGAATTCTCAATAAATTAATAATAATACCTCTTGCAAAGGATTTGTTATGCTTTCTATACAATTCTCCTTCACCAAATGATAATCTTAATAGTTTCTTTTTTATCTCTAAATAAGTCTTCCTTGTTGGATGTAAAACTTTAATATCTTTTGAAAATTCAATTTCAAAACCTTTTTTAACGGCTTTTTTGGCAAAATTAAAATCACCACCCGAAGTAACTTCATCAAAAATTCCTATTTCATTAAAAGTTACCTTTAATAGAGCCATATTAGCGGTAGCAATTTCGTTACTTTTTACTCGTTTATCATTTCTCATATGAACAATTTTATCAAAATTTTCCCAAATATTTTTTTTATCTTTAAAATATAAATCAATATCTCCACTAATTATCTTATTATTTTTCTCATTGAATTTACTTTGAATATTTTTTAACCAATCTTTTTCAAGAATACAATCAACGTCTGTAAAAGCTAATATATCTCCCTTTGAATTAGTTAACCCTACATTTCTACTAGCATAAGAACTAGCTTTTCCATCATAAAATAAATACTTACAATCAATGTTAGAATTATCTTTTTTAAATTTATTAATCAATTCTTTAGTTTTATCATTTGAATTATTGTCTATTAAAATGATTTCAAAACTATTAAAATTAACCTTTTGAAATAAAATACTTTTTAAAAATTCAGGTAAAAATTGTTCTCCATTATACACAGGAACTATAACTGATATCATTTTTTCACTTCCAATACTTGTTTCAGAAACTTAAATTTTATGAAATATGCTTTCAATAAGTTAATCTTATTATTTTCATACTTTTCCCATTTTTCAAAATATTCTTTTATTATCTCATTTTTGGTTATATTATAAAGTACTTCTAATTGCTTAATATGAATATTATGATAATGAGCGGTACAGCTATTTATATTCCTTCCCACTTTAAAAACTTCGTCTGCTACATCATATTTAGTCCAAAACCCTAAATCGTACTCACTCAATGTATTTTCCAATGTTTTTATTCCTTGATCAAATAGTTCTTTTGCTCTTTGGTTCCCTAATCTTGAAAATTCATGCAATCCAAAAAGAGCAAAAATCATCCCATTCAATACATGGGGAGCATCTGGTTTTGAAGGATACTCTTCATAATATGGATTTTCTTTATAAAAATCTAATATCCCGTCTGATTCGACTTTTATTTTAAAAATCTCTAATGCTTTTTCTGCTTGCTTTTTATAAAGCTCATTAGATGTGAGTTGATAACCTCTTAGTAAAATAGATATCCCTCTGCTTTGTGCCATTCCAGAAGCCCAATTTTTCTTTAATTTAAATTTTGGAACTGGTACATTAGCTCTCCAAGTCCCATCTTCGTTTTGATTTTCAGAAAACCACTTTACTATCTTTAAAAAACGCTCTTCATTTTCTTTACTCTGTTCTCTCAAAAATGAATGGAAGATAGCTAAACCATATTGTCCTATTGAAATAGGGAAATAATGAAATTTTTTTTCTTTTCCTGTCGATATATCTATATATTCTGGTATTATTGGTATCCCTTCTTTATCAAAGTAAAATTCTTGACTTCCCCCTTTTAGCAAAAGTTCTTCATCAAATAGAAAATAATAATGTTTTAATTCTTTATTAAAATATTCATTCGCTATCTGATACTTCAAAGGGTTGGTAAAATCTTTATAAACTTTTTTCAAATAAAAAGCTAACTTATTTATTTTCATCATTCACCCCAAACTCATTATAAATCTTAAACATTTTTTGACTAATATCTTCCCAGTTATTGTTTTTTGATACATATTCATAAGCTGTAAGACCTTTTTTTAAAAGTACTTTTGAATCACTTTCAAGTTCTTTTTTTACAAGACTCATGTTTGATTTTAATTTTTCAATGTGTTCTTTTTCATTTCCATAATTATATGAATAATAAAAATCCCTTCTTATATCATTTAGAGTCCCTATATTCGATGAAATTACTGTCTTTTTATAAGAAAATGCTAGAAATACACTTCCTGAATTAAGACTACTTTCATTACTATAAGGTAATATTACTAAGTCACTTACATTTAAAAACATGCTAAGTTCTTCATCCTCTATAAATCTCAACTCTAGATAAATGTTCGAATTTTTTGAGAGGTCTTTAATTCTTGCTCTATATTCATCTGATTTTGGATTTCCTGCTATAACTAGTTTCACATTTTCAAAATTTAACTCATTAAATGCTTTAATTAATAAATGAGTATTTTTATACGGCTCCACAGATCCTAAAAATAAAAATACCTTTTCATCATCTTTAATCTTTAATCTTTCTCTTAGCTCTTGAGTTTGTTTTTCAGGGTAGGCGTCAATATAATTTCCATGTTCTATATACCTAACTTTCTTTTGGATTTCTTTTTCGCTCAACTCTTCTCTAAGAACTTTTAAACTATCATCATAACAATGAACTACAATCCTATCGCTACATTTCAATAAAAATCTATTTAATTTTTTTACTATTATATTTTTTTTTGCATCATGAGGTAATTTATTATGTAAAGTGTATACTACCTTTTTACCGGTAGTTTTTAAAATAAAAAGTAATATAAATTTAAATAAATATTCTAAAATATTAATAATCTTATTTTTACTATTTACTTTTAAAAACCAGTTAAAATGAAAAATTTTAGTAGTTTTAAATTTTTTAAAATCTGTCAAAACTTCTTTTAATCCATAAATTTTTATTTTTTTATTTTCCAATGACGATGTAAATAAATTTATATATTGATTCCTCATACTTTTATGAGGTGTGAAACAAATATTCATCTTTTTCCTCCTTTATTCAAAATTTAATAACTTAAAATTTAACATTAACCTTTTATTTTCTAAAGAAGACTCTTCTTTAGAGTTAATTTCCTCACTTAAAGAGGTTTTATCTATTCTAAACTCTTGTTTAAGAGATTTTATAACCAAAGTCCTCGTAAACATAATAAAAAAAATAGAATTATACTAAAGGTTATAATTAGGAAACACTTTTTTTCTTTAATAGCCATCTCACCAATTATTAAAGGAAAATATACTAAATAATATATCCCTATTCTATGGTGGTCGTGTTTGTCAAACAGTTTATGAAAAAACTTAAGCAATTTTTTGAGTACCAAAATATACCTTAGCAGGTGTTTCATAATCTAAAGAACTATGTCCTCTATCGTTATTATAAAAATTAATATACCTTTTT
>NZ_JBAHZY010000131.1:0-18039 GCF_037132775.1 Psychrilyobacter sp. | reverse complement strand
AACGATCTTAAATTTAAACTTAGAAGAGTAAGTTTTTCGTGTATTCATAATCAAAATCCCCCATATTGTTTTCTTAAATTATACCTTATTTTTTTGCTTAAGGTTAAACACTCTTTGTATGAATTTATACGACCATTATAATATTCCAAATGATAATGATGTAGATGATAAAAAACTTATGGAAAACATTATTGTTTCAAAAAATAAATTCAATTTTTATTCTGATCGAATAGAAGGCGAGAAAAGAATATATTACGTTCCCTATATGAAAAGTGTTCATAAAATTGCTTACATCATAAAGGTAACAGTAGATGATCGGATTTCCAAAGGAGCTCTATTAAATTTTTGGATAGGGCTGATACCAATTATTCTTTCATTCCTATTTATTTTCTTTGTAAAGAGTAGGATGAATAAAAAATTGATTACTCCCCTTCTATCCCTTTATAATCATATTATTTCTATAAGGGAAAATCAAAAATATAAGCTCCTTGTATATCCCAAGGTAGGAAACGAGATTGATGAAGTTACGATAGTGTTTAACAACCTCATAGTTAAAGTAGAGGAACAAAAAAATGATATAGAAAGTAAAAAAAAAGATTTAGAAAAGCTGGCATATACAGATTATCTAACAGGGCTAGCTACAAGAAGATTTTTAGATGAGGAGTACAACCTATTGTTTAAAAGTTCTAAAAGATCTGAAAATCCCTTAACTATTATTATGATGGATATAGATTTTTTCAAGAAATATAACGACCGATACGGACATCTTGAGGGCGACCGAGTTTTGAAAATAATAGGAAAACTTTTAAAGAAAGTTTTTAAAAGAGAGGGAGACATCGTAGGCAGATACGGAGGGAAAGAATTTTTAATAGTTTTATACCAAACCCCTTTAAAAGAAGCCATAGATTTAATAAATCAATTTCAAGAAAAATTAAAAATGTGCAATCTAAAACACGAAAATTCCAGTTTTGGAAGGGTGACAGTCAGCATGGGTATAAAAAGCTCTGCGAAAATTAAAAGTCTAAATTCTACTTTATTTTTAAAGGAAGCTGATAAAGCTCTCTATATTGCTAAAGAAAGTGGCAGAAATAAATATATTTTTTAACCAAAAAGCAGATGACTCTGGTCATCTGACTTTTGATTAAAAATAAAGATCTATTGACTTGAGAAAAAAATTATTGCCTAAAAAATCTTTCTACTATATAATAATAATTAAAAAAATATTATCGATAATCTGATAAAGTGAATATAGGGAGGAAGTATGGCGGTAAATTTAAGAGAACTATATGAATCAGTTAAAAAATTTGATATAGAACTTCTTGCTGGAAGTGAAGGCTTAGATAATATAGTAAGATGGGTTCATATGGTAGAAAATGTTGGTTTATCTGTTTTTTTAGAAAGTCAGCAAGTCGCTTTTACCACTGGAATAGGTATTAATGGGGATAAGGAGTTGCTCGAACTTGTGATACATACTCATGCCAATAATGCCAGTGGTATGATCATTAATATCGGGCCCTATATAAAATCAATTCCTCATGATGTTATTGAATTTTGTAATGCAAACAATTTACCTTTATTCCAAGTTCCTTGGCGTATACATATGGCTGAAATAATGCGAGAATTTACTTATAAGATAACAGTCGCTGATAGAATGAATATGGAACTTTCAAATGCGGCAAAAAATGCTATTTTTTTTCACGATCAGGAATCTCTTTATGTCCCTCACTTTGAAAGACATACTTTTAAGGCTTGTTGGCCATATCATCTAGTAGTAATAGAGATAATTGAAACAAACAATAAAACAATAATAAGAAGTAAAAAAAGACAAAAGATCTTAGAGTGCATTGAAAATTATGCTATAGATATAAATAAAAGAATCTTTACATTTGAGCTTGATAAGAGATTTGTGATAATATTTGCAAAATATAGTATAGAAAAAATAGAAGAAATAGTAGGCGGTATCAAAAATAAATGTGAAATTCTTCTCAGTGAGAAGGAGGAAATGTACCTTTGTATAGGCTATAGTGCTAAAAATATAAGGTGTATTGGTAAAAGCTATCAAAAAGCCATAAGTGTTTTAAAACTTCAGAAAAAAAGGGGGAACCATAATGAGGTTACCTCATATAGAGACTTAGGTTTATATAAGCTTCTTCTATCCATAGAAGACAATGAAATTATTAAAGAATATCACGAAGAAAACTTAGAAGCCTTAATTAAATTTGATGATTTAAATGGTACAGACTATGTAAATGTACTCAGGTCTTATCTAGAGTTTAATAGTAGTGTAAAAGAAGTTGCTTCTAAACTTTTTTACCATCGTAACACTATAAACTATAAATTAAAGAAGATCGAGGAGATCTTACAATGTAATTTATCTGAGTTAAATATAAAATTAAAATTAACAGTAGCCTTTATGCTTTTAGATATTAAATAAAAAGACAACGTGACACTTCATTCACCTAGATAATAAAAACTAAGTCCTAATAGTAGAACTTAGTTTTTTGTCCAAATTTATTCTTTGTGCTCCAGCACAAAATATTTCAGACGTTCAAACATTGAAATATCTTGAAAAAAGATATATACTTTACTAATAAAGCAAATCAAATAAGGAGGATGTATATGTCGTATGTTGATGAAATACTAGAAAAATTAATTGCTAAAAATCCAAGTGAAAGCGAGTTCCATCAATCAGTTAAAGAGGTTTTAGAATCTTTAAGGGTAGTGGTAGAAAAGAATGAGGACAACTTTAGAAAAGAAGCTTTGCTAGAGAGATTAACAGAACCAGAAAGAATAATCTCATTTAGAATACCTTGGGTAGATGATAGTGGGCAAGCACATGTAAACAAAGGTTTCCGTGTTCAATTTTCTAGTGCCATTGGTCCATACAAAGGTGGGCTTAGACTTCATCCTTCAGTTAATCAAGGAATTGTCAAATTTTTAGGATTCGAACAAATATTCAAGAACGCATTAACAGGTCTACCAATCGGTGGTGGAAAAGGTGGTTCTGATTTCGATCCTAAAGGTAAGTCTGATAGAGAAGTAATGGCATTTTGTCAGAGTTTTATGACTGAACTTCATAAATATATTGGAGCAAATACAGATGTACCCGCTGGTGATATAGGTGTAGGTGCAAGAGAAATTGGTTACCTGTACGGTCAATATAAAAGACTAACAGGTCTTTTTGAAGGAGTTTTAACTGGAAAAGGTTTGACATATGGCGGTTCGCTAGTAAGAACTCAAGCAACTGGATATGGTTTAATATATATTGTTGAAGAGATGCTTAAGCAGAATGGACAACAAGATTTCAAGGATAAGAAAGTAGTTATATCAGGCTCAGGAAATGTTGCTATATATGCTGCGGAAAAAGCTCAAGAATTAGGTGCAAAAGTTATTGCATTGAGTGATTCAAGTGGTTATGTTTACGATAAAGACGGCATTGATCTTGATCTTATCAAAGAAATTAAAGAAGTAAGAAGAGGTAGAATTAAGGAATATGCAGATGCTAAAGCCTCTGCAGTATTTACAGCTGGAAAAGGTATTTGGAGTATACCTTGTGATATCGCCCTTCCATGTGCAACGCAAAACGAATTAGACCTTGAAGACGCTCAGATCTTAAAGAAAAATGGATGTTTCGCTATAGCAGAGGGTGCTAATATGCCTGCTACAATGGAAGCCATCGATTATTTCTTAGAGAATAGTGTACTCTTTATGCCTGGTAAAGCAGCTAATGCAGGTGGAGTTGCAACTTCAGCATTAGAAATGACACAAAATAGCCAAAGATTAAGCTGGACATTTGAAGAAGTCGACAATAAACTTAAAGATATTATGTTAAATATTTTTGCAAAAACTGACGAAGCATCAAAAAGATATGGTTTAGAAGGTAATTATGTTGCTGGAGCTAATATCGCAGGGTTTGAAAAAGTAGCAGAAGCTATGCATTTTCAAGGTATATGCTAATAATTAAATAATAAGAATAAAAAAGACAGCCATTTCAATAAATGCCTGTCTTTTTTATATACCAATTAGACTCTTTTTTATACCTCTTCTAACATATGGTACAACTTATCTTTCTTAGTTTTTAAATATCTTTTATTCTCTTCATTGGGTGTAATTTCGATATTTTCTCTCTGTACAACATCTATCCCATAAAATTTTAACTCCTCTATCTTCTTAGGGTTATTGGTCATAAGTCTTATTGATTTTACTCCTAAATCTTTTAGTATCTGAGATCCCAATACATAATCTCTTAGATCTGCTTCAAATCCCAATTTTTCGTTGGCTTCCACAGTATCTAACCCTTGATCCTGTAAATTATAGGCTTTCATCTTATTATAAAGACCTATCCCTCTTCCTTCTTGACGTAGATAGAGGATAACCCCCTCCTCTTTTTCATCTATAGTTTTCATCGCCTTATGTAGTTGCGGACCACAGTCACATCTACGAGATCCCAACACATCTCCTGTAAAACATTCAGAGTGTATTCTTACCAATACCTCTTCTTTTCCCCTTACATCTCCCTTTACCAGAGCAATATGTTCCTTATCATCCAAACTATTTTCATAGGCATGAAGGTTAAAATCTCCCCATTTTGTAGGCATCTTAGTTACTGTCACTTCATTAACTAGAACATCATTCTCTTTTCTATATCTAATCAAATCTTCTATACTTACAAGTTTTAAATTATGTTTTTTAGCAAATATTTTCAGATCATCCAATCTTGCCATGGTACCATCATCTTTCAATATCTCACAAATTACACCCATTGGTTTCGATCCTGCCAAACGTGCAAAATCTATTGATGCTTCTGTATGACCATTCCTAATCAAAACTCCTCCATCCTTTGCTACTAATGGAAATAGATGTCCCGGTCTGTTAAAGTCCTCAGCACCTTTATTTCTATCAGCTAGATCTTTTATAGTCTGTACCCTGTCTCTGATAGATATCCCCGTAGTAGTATCCTTTGAATCTACAGATACTGTAAAGGCTGTCCCATGGGGGTCGGTATTATTTCCCACCATTTGATTTAACTTTAATTCCTTGGCTCTCATTCTATCCATTGGGATACAAGTAAGCCCTCTAGCATGAACTGCCATAAAATTAATAGCATCATAGGATACCATATCGGCTGCCATTACTATATCTCCCTCATTTTCTCTGTCTTCATCATCTACTACTATTATCATCTTTCCCTGTTTTATATCTTCAATTGCATCTTTTATATTATCTAACATACTTATTCTCCTCTTTTTAAAGTTGTTTTAGGTCTGCGTCTACAGATCTTTTTTTTTAGAATTTATTTTAAATTTTCTACTGAGGTCTAATAAAATCCATTTTCAGCTAAAAAACTTTCTGTGATATTGCTTTTTTTCTCAGTCATAGGTTTTTCTTTAAAGGTCATCATCCTCTCTACATATTTCCCGATTAGGTCTGTCTCTACATTGATGTAATCTCCCACACTTTTACTTCCCAAAGTTATCATCTCTTGGGTATGAGGAATAAGGGATACACTCAAGAAATCATCTCCAAAATCTACTACAGTCAAACTGGCTCCATCCAGGGTAATTCGCCCCTTTTCTACAACATATTTCATAAGTCGCGGCTCTATCTTTACCACATAAATTTTTGCTATCCCATCGGAATAAATATTAGATATCATTCCTTCACCATCTACATCACCCGTTACCAGATGCCCACCCAGGGGAGTGGCCAAAGTTAGAGATTTTTCTAAATTTACTCGGTCTCCAACCCTTAGTCTTTTAAGGTTGGTTCTTTTTACGCTTTCATGCATTATGTCGGCTTCAAAATAATTGTCACCTATCTTAGTAGCAGTCAGACAGGTTCCATTGGTAGCAATACTGTCTCCTAATTTGGCTCCTTCGATTACACTTTTAGACCTTACTGTTATTTTAAGTGAAAGATCTCCTGTCTCTAGACCGATTACTTCCCCCATCTCCTCTACTAGTCCTGTAAACATAATTCTACTCCTTATAAACTAAATTCTATTGCTATATTATCTCCATATATGTTAAACTTTGTATCCTTTAACTCTATACTTTCTTTCATAGTTCCTATCTTAAATCCACTTACAAATGGTATGGCATTATTATCTCCAGTGATCTTTGGAGCAATAAATATCTCACCACCATCTAAAGCTTTTTCTTTAAAAGCCATAGATATCATGGAATTTCCACCTTCCAAAAGGATGGAATCTATCCCTAGTTTCCCTATTTCTTTTAATATATCTACCATTAAAAATCGGTTTCCATCTAAAAATATAAATTTCACCTTATACTTCTTTTCATATTTTAGATGTTTTCCACTCTGGATATTTTCTTTAGAAGTTATTATAATAGATTTATTATCACTGTTATTTTGAATAAAATTATAATTTTCTGGTGTTTTTAAGCCAGGATCTACAACTATTCTATGGGGGTTATTTCCCCCTTCTATCCTTGCATTTAATCTAGGGTTATCTCCTAGAAGTGTTTTTATTCCCACCATTATTCCCATATATTTGTGCCGTAACCCTTGTACCCTTGCTCTCGATATTTCATTGGAGATCCATTTGGAATCCCCGTTTTCAGTAGCTATCTTCCCATCCAGAGTGATGGCACACTTTAAAAATAAATAGGGAATCTTTCCCTCTATATATTTAAAGAAAACAATATTTTGTTTTAAGGCTGCATCTTTCAAAACATTAATTTTCACCTCTATCCCTGCATTTTCTAAAAGTTTAGCACCTTTCCCTGCCACTAAGGGATTTGGATCCAAAGTAGCTATTACACACCGTTTGATCCCCATCTTAATTATTTTTTCAGCACAGGGAGGAGTTTTTCCATAATGGGAGCAAGGTTCTAAAGTTACATATATTGTAGCTCCTTCAGATTCTTTTCCTGCCTCATCTAATGCAAAAACTTCTGCATGGGGCCCGCCATATTTTTTATGGTAACCCTTGCCAATTATTTCTCCAACTTTTACAACTACTGCACCTACCATAGGATTAGGGTTTACATCCCCCTCTCCTAAGGCAGCTAACTCTAAGGCTAATTCCATATAATTTTCATCCAAATCCACCATAACCTCCCCCTTTTTTTTTATCCTATTGTCTTGATTAGGTTTACCATTTCAATAGCTGATACTCCTGCATCAAAACCTTTATTTCCTGCTTTAGTTCCCGCTCTTTCTATAGCTTGCTCAATTGTATTAGTTGTTAAAACACCAAAAATTACAGGGATTCCTGAGTCCATAGATACAGTGGCTATCCCTTTAGATACTTCTGCACATACATAATCAAAATGAGGAGTTGATCCTTTTATTACTGCTCCTAAAGCTATTACTGCGTCATATTTTTTAGTTTCTACAATTTTTTTAGCTATCAATGGCATTTCAAACACTCCTGGAACCCATGCTATATCTATATTTTCAGCACTTACACCATGTCTAACTAGAGCATCCTTAGCTCCTCCTAATAATTTAGAAGTGATAAATTCATTGAATCTCCCACATACTATTCCTACTCTAATGTTCTTTCCGTTAAAATTCCCTTCAAATGTTTTCATAATTTTTCCCCCATATATTTTATTTTATAAAAAAAGCCTCAAGTTTTTACTTGAGGCTCTAGACTTTTAATAATTTTATTTAATTTATAATTTTTTAAAAAACACCCTTATCTGAGTTCATCGTGAATACAGCATAAAGAAAAAAAGTTTTAAAAATTATAAATTAAAATTTTATTAAAAACTTCTTTCATCCAGACTATAACTGTCGGTACTAGAATTTCACTAGTTCAGCTTATGCTCGCGGACTATCACCGCCGGTAGGGAATAACACCCTGCCCCGAAGTTTATATTCAATTTTATAATTGATTATATCCTTAATTTCTTATCCTTGTCAAATATTTTTTTATTAGTAATATTTTTTTAAACTTTTTTATTTATTTGACGTCTAATAAAGTATCTAAGAAAAATTAATTTATTAATTTTTCTATAGTATAAATTTTTAAAAATTTAAATGGATTTTAATTTTATTTCATCCATATAGATGGTATACTTTATTAAGGAAATATATCACAACTACTTTCAGGAGGTGTCTATAAGGTGAAAGCGTTTCTTATATTAAAAAAAGGTGAAAAAATAATACAAGATTTTAACAACAAAACATTGCTTCTAGCTTCTATAATATCTTGGAATAAAAGTTTTGGAGACTATGACCCCATGAGAATTATCATGGCTCTAGACGGCAACGGCCAGATAATTTTTAGCTCTTAATTTTTTATAATTTTAAAAGCCCAAGTCTAAAGACTTGGGCTTTATTATTTGGGATAATTTTTAATCTTTAAATCTTATTATTTAACTATAAATCCACTAGCCATGACTTCACCATTATAATTGTAAAGTACCGCACCTTGCCCTGGTGTTATAGCTCTAACCTTCTCTTCTGTAAAATCCACCTTTATCTTATCATTCTCTAAGACTTTTACAGTGCAAGGATGAAATTTGTCTCGTGATCTAGTCTTTACTCTCAATTTCATATCTTTTAAATCTTCTATCTTTTCGCAACCCAAAAAATTTATATTATTGGCTATCAAATATGAACTAAATAATTCTTCATTATTTCCAACTACCAAACAATTTTTTTTACTATCTATCTGAACAACATAAAGTGGTGTCGGATAACTGATTCCCAGCCCTTTTCTCTGCCCAATCGTATAAAAACTAACTCCTCTATGCTTCCCTATTACTTTTCCATTCGTTGTAACAATCTCACCTTCACGTGTAGCTTTGCCATCTGTCAGCTCGTTTAAGAATTCTCCTAATTTACCATCTTCTACAAAACAGATCTCCTGACTCTCTTTTTTTGCATATACTCTGATTCCTAAATTCTCTGCTAATTCTCTTACTTGAGGTTTTTCAAGGTCACCTATAGGAAATATCAATTTTTTTATATTTTCTTTTTTCATTTGAGATAAGAAATATACTTGATCTTTATTTGGATCGTCACCTATTTTTAACAACCCGTTCTCTATCTTAGCATAGTGTCCTGTAGCCATAAAGTCAGCTCCTAAACCTAAAGCAGTCTCCACTAATTTACCAAATTTAATGTATCTATTACATACCATACACGGATTCGGAGTTCTTCCCTCCATATAGTCGTTTACAAAAGTATTTACTACAGCATCTTTAAAATCATCCTCTAAGTGTATCATATGATGTTCTATTCCTAAATCATCACACACTTTTTTAGCATCACTTAAATCGGCTACCTTACTACATTCACTCCCGCTAGTCCATACTCGCATTGTAACACCTATAATGTTATAACCTTGAGCCTTTAACAGATAAGCTACTGTTGAAGAATCTACTCCTCCACTCATTGCCACTGCTATTGTTACATCTTCATTCTTTGGATCATACTTTAAGTATGAATCGAAATTTTTTACATTTTTTACCATTTCACTACTCCTTTTAAGACTATAGGAAAAAGCTATATCTTAGTTTTTTATAAATGATGACAGAGTGATCGCCACTCCGCCTAACATAATTATTACACTGGCATAATGCCTCAACGTTTCTAAAGTTTTAAATGTTATTTTTTTTCTATAATGAGATAATGCCCCGGTTATTCCAAACCACTGGATTCCACCACCAATTACTATTCCCAAAGCTATTTTTAAACTAATATGTTTCACATTTGTAGATACACCTAAGATTGTAAAAAGACCTATAAAAGTAAAAATCGAAAGAGGATTAGCAAATGCTACTAAAATAGTTGTCATATAAGATCTTATATAACCGAAATGATCTTCTTCTACAATATTTTTTATTTCTTTTCTACTCCTAAAAATTTTATACCCTAATCCTAATATTAATATCCCAGATACTATCTTAATTTCTACTTGATATTCATGTAATAAACCTTCCACATATCTAAATCCAAACAATGCAATAAGCCCATAAAAAACATCTACTGTTATCATTCCCAAAGAGGATATAAACCCCTTATATCTTCCTTCAGATAGCGTCTTTTCCATGCAGTATATAGCTAGCGGACCAAAAGGCAATGAAAGTACCATTCCACATATAATTCCATCTAATAAATGCACATAAATCTCCTCTTCTACTATTTTATATGAACAATTTATTTACATTATATCATATTTCATCTATTTTTTCCCTCTAATATTCATACTCCATTATTGTTTCTTTATCCACTCCTATATCGGATATTTTCATCATTGTCTTTCTTTTAAATTTATCATACCTATATTCATATATCCAGTGAATTAAAGTTTCTCCTAAACCGTTTATTTTTTTAAACAAAATTGGATCTCCATATTCATTATATTTATATTCTTGAATACTCTTTATATTTTGATCTTTATCTTTAATAATTATTTTCTTTGGATTTTTCTCCACCTTAATTCCTCCTCTAAATTTAAATCTACCCCTAAAAAGGAGTAGATTTTAAAGTTCTTTCTATAAAGTTTCAGCTATCTTTTTAACTTTCTTTGAGAACTTTTGAATAGCTTTTCTATTTTTTTCTTCATCATAGGTCAATATTTTTTTATCCTCCACAATCAACTTTCCATTTACAATCACCGTATTTACATTAGAAGCATTAGCGGAATATACCAATACTGAATATGGATCAAATATAGGCTGCATATTTGCAGATCTTGTTTCTAATACTACTATGTCTGCCAACTTCCCCTTTTCTAAAGAACCTAATTCATCTTCCCTATGAATAGCTCTAGCTCCTCCCATTGTAGCCATCTCCACTACTTTATAAGGAGGCATTGCCGATCTGTCTTTATTTGTTAATTTATGCAACTTTGCAACGTATCCCATTTGACCGATTATATCCAATGTGTTTCCACTCATAGGGCCATCTGTTCCAAGCCCAATTCTAAGTCCGTCATCAAACATCTTCAATGCCGGAGATACACCTTTGGCAGATTTAATATTGGCTACCATATTATGGGCCACCCCTACATCTCTTTTTTTCATGAGTTCAATGTCGCTGTCTGTTACAAAAATAGAATGTGCTGCTATGAATCTTTCATTTAATAATCCTACAGAATCCAAATATTCGATAGGAGTCATATTATATTTAGTTTTGAATTTATCAAACTCTTTTTGAGTTTCTGCTACATGCATAGAAACCGGAACATTATATTTTTTAGATAGATCTCTTATCTTCTCCAGGTCCTCCTTTTTAACCGTATGAGGTGCATGAGGTCCAAATCCAGGAGTGATCAATTCATCATTCTTATATTTTTCTATAAATTTTATTGCCATCTTTATCTTGGCCTCTCCATCTTTTCCATCTGCTGTAGGGTATTTAATGATATTCTGTGTCATTATCCCTCTCAACCCAATCTCTTTTACTGCTTCTGCTGCACTTTCTTCAAATAGATACATGTCAACCATAGTCGTTACTCCACTCTTGGCCATCTCTATAGAGCCATGGATAGCTCCGATATAAACCATCTCTTGAGATACCATCTTGTTTTCTAGTGGAAATATATATCTATGTAATCTATCTGGAACATCATCGGCTAAACTTCTGAATACACTCATAGAAACATGGGTATGGGTATTTATCATCCCTGGCATGATGATCCCACCATCTGCATCTATTGTTTTTTTAGAAGAATATTTTTTCAATATTTTTTTATCTCCTACCTCTACTATCTTATTCCCCTTTACGATTATTACTCCATCGTCTAAGATTTCTTTTTCCCCATTCATAGTTAAAACTATTCCATTTTTCACTATTAGATCTACTTTTTCAACCGCTTTCACTTCTACATTATTAAATGCAAACAATGAAATGATTGATCCCAACAACAATAACTTTTTCATCTTTCCCCTCCATATAATTTAAATTACTTTATTATATCATTACTGGTGTTTATATGGGTATCTATTTCTCATCTATTTCAAAAAGTGTCGCCGCGACATTTTTTGAAAGGATTATTATTTCTATCTGTTTTACACTCCATTAATAATTTGTATTCTTTATTTCTATTGACATTTTTAACACTACCTCCTATACTGTTTATATGTAAACAGTATAGGAGGTAAGTTTTGTTTTCAAAATATATAAGTATAACCTACAGACAATACCAATATTATATGAGAAAGGCGCTGAAAAAATATAAGATAGGCAATAGCGATTATCCCATCTTACTTTGTCTCAATAATAATCCCGGGATCTGCCAGAATGAGGTTTCTAGATTGACTAAATTAAATAAAAGTTTAATATCTAAAGGGGTAAAGAAATTAATCGAATATAAATATCTACATCAAGAGTACGATATCCATCACAAACAAAAACAACAACTTTTTTTGACCAAAAGTGGTGAAAAAATACTCCCAGATCTAGAAGATATTATCAACCATTGGAAAAAAATTATCTTTAAAGATCTCACAGCGTCAGAGATCGAGACCTTATATAAGGCCATAAAAAAAATAGATCAGAATTCCATGACCATCAAATAAAAAAATTTAGGAGAATATATGAAAAACTCAAGATTAGAATCAGAAAAAATATCTAAACTTTTATGGGAATATTCCATACCTGCAATTACAGGAACATTGGTCTACATCCTATATAATATTGTAGATAGAATATTCATAAGTTTTGGCGTTGGAAGATTAGCTATTGCCGGAATAAGTATAGCTCTGCCGCTTTTCACCTTTATACTGGCAACAGGATTATTTATAGGTGTAGGAGGAGGAGCTCTTATATCCATAAATTTAGGAAAAAAAGACAAGGAAAAAGCAGAACAAATACTTGGTAATTCCCTAACTTTATTTGTTCTAACGGGTATTTTATTTTCAATTTTTGGTATCCTATTTCTAGATGATATCCTTCTATTGTTTGGTGCTACAGCAAACAATATCGATTATGCCAAAGATTATATGTCTATCATTTTTTTTGCTACTACCTTTCAACTACTATTTATAGGAATGAATAATATTATGAGAGGAGAAGGCAACCCAAGAGTAGCCATGAAAATGAGTATCATAGGTTGCGGGTTAAATATCTTACTAGATCCACTTTTTATATTCACATTAAATATGGGGATAAAAGGAGCAGCCATCGCTACAGTTATCTCAAATGTACTTGTAGCAGTACTTCAAGTTAGGCATTTTTTAAATGGAAATAGCAATATAAAACTAAAATTAAAGAATTTGAAATTAAAAAAAGAGATCCTTCTGGGAATAGCAAGTATCGGTATAGCACCATTTATCATGCAGTCGTCTAATTCTATCGTGGTTATCTTTATCAATAAAAACTTAAACATTTATGGAGGTGATATCGCAATTGCTGCCTATGGAATAATCAACAGTATAAGTGTCCTTATGTATATGCCTATTGTAGGAATATATCAGGGAAGTCAGCCCATATTAGGATACAATCACGGTGCTAAAAATTATAGACGGGTAAGGGAAACATATAAACTTTCTCTTTTAGTGGCTATGAGTATTTCAGCCATAGGATTTATTCTAGCTACATTTGTCCCCCATATATTAATTTCACCATTCATCAACAACGACAAAACATTGTTTGTTCTGACAACAAATGCATGTAAAATATTTTTCAGTATGACATTTTTTATGGGGTTTCATATGATCGGTAGCAGTTATTTTCAGACAGTTGGAAAGGCCAAAATAACTACAACTATAAATATTATCCGACAATTTTTTATTATGTTACCCCTCCTATATTTTTTACCCAAATACTATGGTGTAAACGGAGTTTGGTTGGCTATTCCCATTACAGATTTCACTCTGGCTATAATCACATCATATTTTGTGTTCAAGGAATTTAAATTGCTAAAAAGGAAGTCGAATTTAAAAAGCGAAATTGCAGAGATCTAAATATAATTGTAGCACATATAAAAAAAGCAAAAAGTGTCGCGGCGACACTTTTTGCTTTTTTTATAAATTTAAATTCAATATTACAGATCCTATGCCTCTATGATCTCTGCTGTAGCTTCATAATACGGTCCCTCTTCATCTTCACCATATTCTACAAAAAAAGTTATTTGAAAATCTCCCAAGTAAAATCCTACCCCATTTCCTTCTTTTTCAACAAAATATTCCATCTTCTTTAATTTTGTTGTTAAGATCAGCTCAGCAATATCCTCTCTCATCTCTACCAATTCCTTCATATCTTCCTCTAAGTCAAAACCTAATTCGCTCATCTTCTCACCTATTGCTATAACTCTTCTATCTAATTTCTCTTTCATCTCTTGATCTAATATAGTACTCAATATAATCACTTCCTTTAATTTTTTTATTTCTTATTATACCATAAAAAATAAAACAAGCTTATAATTCTTTCTTTCCTACTTTTATATTTTTCTTATAGTAGCCGTAGCTCTCATCCACATAATCCTTTTTTATTTCCACTTGGTACTTCTCGGCAGGGAGTATAAATTCTAGCGGGATATCATCATAGGTTCCCACTATTTCACCGTTACATATAGTTCACTTCCACTTTCTTCGCTCATCAATTTTATGTAGGCATCTAAAAACGAAAGTTGTCCACAAAAAAATCCTAGTATCATAATACATAATATCTTTTTTTTTCTCCTCAAAAAATTTTAATTCTAAATACAAAAAGTGTCGCGGCGACACTTTTTGTATTTTTTTTCACTCTATGAGATAAAGGCTATTTCTACCTTCTTCAGATAAAGCTTCTCATGTTCATCCTAGTTTAGGCTAGAACAGATATTTAGATTCCACCTATAATTATTTGACTCTACAACATCAAACATTTAGATAACTAATATGTTGAAATTCATTATAATAAGCAGAATGAAATGTATTTAAAAGTTGAAATAGAAAAAATAGCTGTGGCAGAGCAAATAAAAGCAGGAGTTATCCCTTCCTCTGTAGGCTGTATATCAAAGAGCAGATTTAGAGTGACTAATGACATAAGCATTAAAGAGATCAAGAAAAATATGGAGCCATTTAATTGAAGGAAATAAAAAAGGAGAGTGTACATAATTATAGAAGAGAGAATCATAGAGGATAAAATATGGAAATTGCAAAGACATTTGACTGTGATGCTGAAAGTTGTGTATACAATAAAAACTTAATATATGAAAGTAAAGCAAAAGGAGGAGGAAAGATTTGAAACTAATCGATGAAATCAAATTAATATTGGAGGGTGCCGGCTATGAGTTTTTGGAATCGGGGTCAAATAAAGCCCTGGAACATCCTAAAGAGATTAGGATTCGTTTTGACGGAGATGAATCAGTTGAGTTGGAGCCTCACATATTCGAAGCAAATGACATAAAAAAACACCTTGAGGAATTTAAGATTATTGAGCATGATCCAAATGTCATTTATATCAAAACCGGAGAAACTCACAAGTCACACTATTCAATGATTATAGAGAGAAATTAAGTCCGATATAAAAATATTTGATTTCTAGGGTTTTTTAGGTTAAAGTTAGTTAAGATATAAAATTTTAATAGTGGAGGGAGATAAGATGAAAATATATGCGGTTAGATTGATCAAGGGTATGGATTTAAAAGTTGAAATAGAAAGAATAGCTATGGCAGAGCAAATAAAAGCAGGTGTCATCCTTTCCTCTGTAGGCTGTGTATCAAAGACCAGATTTAGAGTAGCTGATGGTGTAAGTATTAAAGAGATTAAAAAAAATATGGAGATCATTTCATTGAACGGAACTATCTCTTCTAAAGGTGTTCATATACATATAAGCTGCAGTGACCAAGAGGGAATTAGTTTTGGGGGGCATCTTGTAGAAGGTAATATAGTTAATACAACATGTGAACTGGTCATAGGAATATTAGAAGATTATAAGTTTGATCGAAGTATGGATTTAAATACAGGCTATGAAGAATTAACACTATCAAAAAATCAAGTGTAATTGACATAAAGTAAAATAATTGTTAAAATATTATGAATAATTTAATATCGTATAATTCCAATAATATGGTTTGGAGGTTTCTACCAGGTACCCATAATTCCTGATTACGAAGATGATCTGTTTTTACAGCTTTCTTTGTAATGGGAATTTTTTTATTACTTAGAAATCTATAGATCGGATCAAAATAATAGGAGGAATAAGAATGAATTTTAATAAAATGCCAAAAATAGATCTGCACTGCCATTTAGATGGAAGTTTAAGGGCTGTAACAGTTCTAGATATAATCAAAAAAAACAAGCTAGAATTAACTCCAAGTTTAGAAGATGTTAAAAAACAACTAACTGTACCTCTAATTTGCAGTTCCCTAGACGAATATCTTAGATGTTTTGACCTGCCAATAGCTGTGATGCAGACTAAAGAAGATTTAGAGAGGGTCTCTTTTGAACTTATGGAAGATGCTGCTATGGAAAATATAAAATATATAGAGATAAGGTTTGCTTCCCAGCAACATACCAACGAGGGGATGGCTACAATGGAGATAATCCAAAGTGTCCTAGAAGGGATGAGAAGAGCAGAAAAAATGTATGATATAAAGGGAAACTATATCCTATCGTGCATGAGACATCTATCAAGTGAATCCGCTATGAAAATAATTGAAGAAGGAAAGGAATTTATAGGTCAAGGAGTAGTGGCAGTGGACCTCTGCGGTGGAGAAGTGGCAGGATTTTGTCATAAATTTATCGAACCCATGAAAAAAGCCAGGAAATATGAGTACAGAGTAACCATCCATGCAGGAGAAACAGGCATAGGTCAAAACGTTACCGATGCAATTGAATTACTCGGAGCAGAAAGGATCGGACACGGAGTATTTATAACTAACAACAGAGAAGCTTATAATCTAGTGAGAGAAAAAAAGATCCCTTTAGAGATCTGCCCTACAAGTAATGTACAAACTAAAGCTGTAAAAAATTATAAAGAACATCCAATCTATGATTTCTATAATGATGGAATTATGGTAACATTAAATACAGACAATCGAACAGTTTCAGATACTAGTATGACCGAAGAATATGTACAAATTGAAAAAAGTTTTGAACTGAAAAAAAACGAATATATAGATATATATTTAAATAGTGTAGAAGCAGCTTTTATTTCAGAGGATGACAAACAAAAATTAAGGGAATATTTAAATAAAAAATTAACGTAACATTATGCCAAACAAGTACAATTTAAATTTTATAGTCTTTTATCTATTCCATAAATTTTGATCTTTTAAATAAATAGTGTTTCAGCCATGGAGGGATTATGTATATAAAGAAAATCACTTGCGGGATAATTGATAATAATAACTATGTTTTAATAAAAGGCAACGACTGTTTGATCGTTGATTTAAGCGATTTCGACAGCATCGACAAGTTTATAGACAACTCTAAATTGAATGTATTGGGAATTTTATTGACCCATACACATTGGGACCACCTATTGGGCGTAGAAAAATTTATAGAAAAATATAAGGTTCCAGTATATCTCAGTTCTAATCGTCCTAACTATATAATGGATGCTCATTTTGATTACACTATAAAAAAATACGGAATAAAAATAAAGTTTGATATAGACAAGATAGAGCTCAGATATTTAGATGAAGGGAAACAAAAAATAGAGAATTTTGAATTTTTTGTAATAGATACTCCAGGACACACCACTTGCTCCATTGTATATTATTTTCAAATAGAGAAAGCAATGTTTACAGGAGATTTTTTATTCAAAAGAACTATAGGTATAACCAACACGCAACTGAGTGACAAAAGACAGATGAAAGAAAGCTTAAATAAAATTAAAACTTATCCCAGCGATATTAACATCTATCCAGGACACGGTGAAAATACGAATTTAAAATATGAAAAGATTCATAATATGTATTTAATTAGATAAATATAATAATTAGAAAATAAAATTAGGAGTAGTCTAAGACTACTCCTAATTTTATTTAGGGTCTGTCTCATATTTTGTGTAAACCTCCAAATTAGTGTAAACTACAATTACATTAATTTGGAGGTTTTTTTATGAGAAAAAGAAGAAAAGATTTATCCCCTGATGAATTAGCACGAAAAGAGCTAATTAGAGAAT
>NZ_JBAHZY010000048.1:0-5653 GCF_037132775.1 Psychrilyobacter sp. | reverse complement strand
AATTAGCTCTTTTCGTGCTAATTCATCAGGGGATAAATCTTTTCTTCTTTTTCTCATAAAAAAACCTCCAAATTAATGTAATTGTAGTTTACACTAATTTGGAGGTTTACACAAAATATGAGACAGACCAAAATCTAGTGTCCTTTTAGTTTTAAGACTATTATTTTTTCAATTCTATTTAGGATTGCTTCTTTCAGCTTTTTCTCTTTGTCACGAATTACACGAAGGGTATACGAGTATTAACTTTCTTTATCATTCAATAAAGAAAATTAAATGTATCACAAATTTTTAAACATTCTACCACTACAGAACAGAAGTCTTTTGAACTTCAATTCGAAGTTTATTGTCGTTATGCTTCAGCAGTAATGTATGATTTCTACCTTTTAAAACACCTTATCATCTTGCTATCTGTTAATAGTCGAACCATATTTTCCCTTCTGTACTCTTGGCTTTCCTTATGCTTGTACCAACTTCAGCCATTAATTTTAATTTAAACTGGGGTTGAATTGCTGATTTTAATAGATTCTATGATATAATTATAAGAAAGATAAATTAAAATATAGAAAAAAATCAAGGAGGAAACGAGTGTTAATCTACATGTTATTTTATTTTTCATTCTACTTTACTTTAGGAGCTAGTATGATATATTTCTCCCAATTTTTTAGTGCTATTAATATATCAGGGGAACAGTCAGGGATGATTTTTGCTATAGGATCGTTTTCAGCCATGGTTTTTCAGCCAGTTTTAGGATATATAAATGATAAAACAAAAAAATCTAAAGAAATATTGATTATAATAACCGGAATTCTTTTTATTACTTTGTTACTGATGAATTATATGAATTCATTTATAGGAATATTAACCTTGTATTCTATATATGCAATAGTAGTTTTTTGTGAGATGTCTCTCATGGATATAGTATCTTTATCGACTGATTATGCATTTGGAAAGATAAGGTTGTGGGGTTCTATTGGATTTGCTGTAGGAGCTTTAGTTTCAGGAAAAGTTATAGAAACATTTGGCTCTTCTTCATTTTTATATTTAGCAGCAGTTGTTTCAATTATAACAGGGATAATTATTTTAAAAATACCTGTAAAAATTAATAATTTACATGCTGACCATCAAAAGGTAGACATAAAAAAACTTTTAACAAATAAAAAATATATTGTTTTTGTAATTGTTTCTATGTTATTTTTAGGGACAAATAATGGGCACAATAGTTATTTTGCTGTTTATTTTAAAGAGATCGGTGGTTCCATGGCATTACTGGGAACAACAATTTTCTTGATGACTCTTAGTGAAGTACCTTTTATGGGGATTTCTACAAGAATAATAAATAAAAAAGGGGTAGAATTTGTGGTTACTTTAGCAATATTATGCATAACTATCAGATGGGGAGTATACTTTTTCTTTTCCAAACCTTCTGTGATAGCAGTAACTTTTTTATCTCAGGGAGCATCTGTAGGATTATTTTTTGCAGGAGCAAATTTATTTATTCGAAGTATTGTAGAAAAAAATACTCTAGGAACAGCAATAACAATATTTATGGCAGCAGGTTCCTTGGGAGGAATGTTTGTTCAATATATTTCAGGAGTAATTATAGAACAGTATGGAGCAGTTTATATCTATGGATTTTTTACAATACTGGCATTCGTATCCTTGGTATTGATGTTATCAGAGAAAAAAATAAAGAATAAAAAAAATAGAATAAAAAGGAGAGTATAGTTATGGCAAGAGGATATGACGTGGCAAAGGGTAGAAAAAACAAGGTATCATTGTTTGGAAAAACATTGGTAAGAAGATCAAAATCTACATGTGAGTTATGTGGTGAAACAGGTCAGAAATTAAATATATTTGAAGTAGGAAAAATAGAGGTAGAGCCTGATTTTGATAGGTGTATCCATATCTGTGATACTTGTATGAATACGATAGACAGATTAAAAAAAGCTAATGAAAATGACTTGAGGTTTTTAAATCATGCCATTTGGAGTGAGGAAAATATAGTAAAAGCTACGGCAATAGATCTTATAAAACAAATCGAAGGAAAATATTCATGGATAGATGATCTATTAGACATGGTCTATATGGATGAGGAGTTAGTAGAATTAGTGGAGAAGATAAGCAAGAAATAAAAACACAGAGGAGCAGGACTTAAATTTTGCTCTTTTTTCTTTGCTTAGTACTTTATCTATTGTTTATTAAAAATTATTAGGGGGAAAAAGTGAAAGAAGAAAATATTAAGGGAAGTTTTAGGGGATTGGTACCATTTTTTATTTTTATTGGAATTTATTTAGGAAGTGGATTGATCCTTCAATCCCAAGGGGTAGAATTAGCATTTTATCAAATGCCTGCTCCTATAGCAGCTTTTGCTGGAATTATCACTGCCTTTATTCTTTTTAAAGGCACGATCAATGAAAATTTAGCACTTTTGTCAAGGGATGTGGCCACGAGGATATTAGAATCATGTGTATAATATATTTACTTGCCGGAGCTTTTGCCGCAGTATCTAAGGCCATGGGAGGAGTAGATTCTACAGTTAACTTAGAGCTTACCTATATTCCTGCACAATATATCGCTGCAGGATTGTTTATTATCGCTGGATTTATTTCTATGGCTACAGGGACTTCTGTCGGTGCCATTGTTGCCATCGCTCCTATTGCTGTAGGACTGACTGAAAAAGGTGGACTATCTCTTCCCCTAGTACTTTCTGCTGTTATGGGTGGAGCTATGTTTGGAGATAATCTTTCAATAATTTCAGATACCACAATTGCAGCTACCAGAACGCAGGGTGTAGAAATGAAAGATAAGTTCAGAGTTAATATTTTGATTACTGCTCCTGCGGCGATCATTACTGTTATCCTTTTGGTTATTTTTGGCAGACCTGAAATTTTACCTGAGGTTCAAAACTATGATTTTAATCTAATTAAAATTTTGCCTTATGTCTTTGTATTGGTATTTTCTTTGATCGTAATGAATGTCTTCATTGTTCTAACTGGGGGGGTTGCTCTTTCAGGGATCATTGGAGCCATCTATGGAGATTTTACTCTTCTTACTTTTTCAAAAGAAATTTACAATGGGTTTATAGGAATGAATGAAATTTTTCTACTTTCATTTCTTACAGGTGGTTTAGCTGCTATGGTTACCAAAGCCGGAGGGATTCAGTGGCTCCTTGAAAAAATACAAAGAAGTATTAAAGGACCAAAAACTGCCCAATTAGGAATAGGAGCCTTGGTTGGGTTTACAGATATGGCTGTTGCCAACAATACCGTTGCTATAATTATAAATGGTCCTATAGCTAAAAAACTTTGCAGGAAATATGATGTCGACCCAAGAAAAAGTGCTGCCATATTGGATATTTTCTCTTGTATAGCTCAGGAATTTATTCCTTATGGAGCTCAAATGTTAATTTTGGTAGGATTTGCAGGAGGAAAAGTGACACCGTTAGAAGTCTTGCCTTTACTATGGTACCAACAGTTGCTACTCGCATCTGTTCTACTTTCAGTTCATATACCATTTGCTGATGACCTTATGAGAAAAAAACCATGGGTATGGGAAGCGGAAGTGGAGGGGATATAAATCTTTTCCCAAAATTATGTTTTTTAATAGAAAAAATTATAATAAAAAAATACCATTTATAATGGAATATATATGTATGTTATTTTAGAATAAAGTGTTGTGTATTGGGCATAAAAAGTGTATAGTTGTATTAAAGAGAGGGAAAAAAAGAAATGGGGAGGCTTTTAATGAAAGAAATTCAAGAAAAAGGATTCGGAACAAAGGCTATACATGGAGGAGCAGAAAAAAATCCATTTGGAACATTAACGACACCAATATACCAAACGTCTACATTTGTATTTGATAGTGCAGAACAAGGCGGTAAGAGATTTGCTTTAGAAGAAGCAGGATATATTTATTCAAGATTAGGAAATCCTACATCAACTGTTATAGAGAAAAAATTAGCATTGTTAGAAGGAGCAGAAGCTTCTCTTGCAACTAGTTCAGGAATGGGAGCTATCTCTGCTACTATGTGGACACTACTTAAAGCAGGAGATCATGTATTAGCAGATAAAACTTTATATGGGTGTACATATGCATTCTTATGTCATGGATTAACTAAATTTGGAATTGATGTAGAATTTATCGATACTTCTGATTTAGAAACAGTAAAAAAATCTATGAAAGCTAACACTAGAATAGTTTATTTAGAGACACCAGCAAATCCTAATCTAAAAATTGTGGATATAACAGCTGTCTGCGAAATAGCTCATAAAACTGAAGGAGCTATAGTAGTAGTAGACAATACATTTGCAACACCATATCTTCAAAATCCTATAAAATTAGGAGCTGACTTAGTAGTACATTCAGCAACTAAATATTTAAATGGTCATGGAGATGTAGTAGCAGGATTCGTAACAGGAGACTTAGAGACAATAACTCAAATAAGATTAATAGGTGTAAAGGATATGACAGGTTCTGTGCTTAGTCCAAATGATGCTTTTCTTTTGATGAGAGGAATGAAAACTTTAGAGCTTAGAATGGAAAGACACTGTAGTAATGCACTGGAGATAGCAAAATTCTTAGAAACTAACTCTATGGTAGAAAAAGTATATTATCCAGGGCTTGAATCTCATGAAGGACATGAACTTGCAAAGAAACAAATGAGTGGATTCGGTGGAATAATAGCATTTGATGTAAAAGGTGGATTGGAAGCAGGGAAAAAATTATTAAATAGTTTAGAATTATGTACTCTAGCAGTAAGTTTAGGGGATACAGAAACATTGATCCAACATCCAGCATCTATGACTCATTCTCCATATACAGAAGAGGAGAGAGCAGCAGCAGGGATAACTGAAGGATTAGTTAGAATATCTGTAGGTTTAGAAGGTATAAACGATATTATAGATGACTTAAAGCAAGGATTAGCAAAATTATAGAATAGATAAAAAAGAGGCTTCACCCTTCTGGGGGAGCCTCTTTTACTTTATAAATTAAATGTATTTTCTTCTAAATATTCCCGGATTTCTTCTATGGATACAGGTTTACTAAAATAATACCCTTGAACTTCATCGCATTTATAAGTTTTTAAAAAATCAAATTGTTTTTTGTTTCTACACCTTCTGCTATGACTTTAAAACCTAAATTATGTGCCATAGAAATTATTGTTTTAACAATTACCTTATCCTCTTCATTATTTGTAATTCCATCTATAAATGATTTATCTATTTTTAATTTATCTATGGGGAATTTCTTAAGGTAACTTAAGGATGAATAGCCAGTTCCAAAATCATCTATTACTAATTTAATATTTAAATCTTTTAATTTCAACATAATTTCTGTATTCTTTAAGACATCATCCATGTAGGACAGATTCTGTTAACTCTAGTTCTATATGTTTTAAATCTATTTTTTCTTGTTCCAAAACATCTGCAATCATTTTAGGTAAATTACTGTATTTTATTTGATATCCAGAAATATTAATGGATATATATATATTTGGATCTATTTCAATAACTTTTTTTACTTGGTGTATAATCATTTCAAGTCGACCACTTGAAATAAAAAAAGACCTTTTTTCATAAAAACCGATATAATGTAGTTACGACAACAAACATTAAAGGAGTTAATTTATGAAAAAAGGATATAAACATTTTAG
>NZ_JBAHZY010000044.1:0-26813 GCF_037132775.1 Psychrilyobacter sp. | reverse complement strand
AATGGTAGGATTCAGAAATGTGGTTATACATGAATATCAAGCGGTAGAATTAGATGTGATAAAATTTATAGTAGAAAAGGGAGTAGGAGATTTTTTAACGTATACCAAGGAAATTTTGACCTATATGAAAAAAATAGAGGAGTAGAGTTTAAAGAAAAAAAATTCTTAGTGTTGAATAATCTGAGTAAATTTGTGTGATCAGCGATAGAAAGTCAGATTCTAAGGGTTCCGCCCTTAACTGGGTTCAGGTTCACGAATATCAAAATTAGATTGAAAAATAAATCTAATTTTAAATGTGGCTTGATCTGAGAGACCGAAGCAATAACCTCTGTCACAATCGTCATTGTAGGAACAGTACAGCTGAAGTGGGACGACTATAAACTTCACTTTTAAAGTCAGATTTTAGTCAGGGTCAAAAAAAATTATAAAAAGAGAATTTCTTAGTGACCTCTCTAGGTTCCCTTTGTGAGCTTTGTGTAAGGGGTTTAAAAATGTGTAATTCGTGACAAAAAACATTTTTAAAATACTTTTTTACAAAAAAGATAAAATAAGCTATAATATTAAGAAAGAAAAGGTTTTTAGGAGGGCAAAAAATGACTATATTTTTAACGGTAATTTTATTTACACTTGCGATCTCTTTAATGGTTTTAGTAATTATTCAACCTGACAGAAGTAAAGGTATGAGCGGAGGAATAGGAACAGGTACTACCAATAGTATTTTTGGTGTACATGATGATGGCGGACCCTTAGCCAAAGCTACTGAAATTGTAGCAGCTGGATTTTTAATAATAGCATTATTACTATATCTAGTAAGCTAAAGAGAGGAGGCTGACCTGTAGGGTTAGCCTCTTTAATTGTACGGTAAATTATAAAGTTTTAAACTATGATTATCCCCAATTAGATGCAATGTGACATGCTTTAATGTTGTACAGATAATGAAATTTGTGATATAATGGAGATCGAAATGAATACACTTTTTCAAAAAAATTATGACGGGGTCAGACCCCTAGCATATACCATGCGTCCTAAAACCTTAGATGAGTATGTAGGACAAGAAAAAATTATAGGAAAAGGAAGCGTCTTAAGAAAACTGATAGAAAAGGGAAAGATGATTAATTCTATTTTTTTTGGTCCCCCTGGGACAGGGAAAACATCTTTAGGTGTGCTGATTTCAAATGAATTGGAGTATAGTTTTGAAAAATTAAATGCAACCACTGCTAACTTAAATGATTTTAGGCAGGTCATAGATAGAGCCAACAGAAGATTGGAGTTAGAAAATAAGAGAACACTCCTATTTTTAGATGAGATCCATAGGTTTAACAAGTTACAGCAGGATGCTCTATTACCTCATACAGAGGATGGACTCATAGTTCTCATAGGAGCGACTACAGAAAATCCATACTATGTCCTCAATAATGCTCTCCTTTCAAGATGTATGATCTTCGAATTTGAGAAATTAAGTAGAGATGAGATCTTAAAACTCATAGATAATGCATTGGCTTATAAAGATATGAAATTGGACTCGGAGATAAAATTTTATATTGAAGAGCTCTCTGGTGGAGATGGAAGGATAGCTTTAAACTATTTGGAATTGATCTCAGAAGTAGGAGAAACAATGAATTTAGAGGAAGTGGAAAATCTGCTTCAAAAGAGAAAAACTGGCTACCATAAAAAAGAAGATAAATATAATACCATCTCGGCATTCATTAAAAGTATCAGGGGATCAGACCCCGACGCCGCTGTTTATTGGCTGGCTAAGATGTTAGATGGGGGAGAAGACCCAAGATATATTGCCAGACGATTACTCGTAAGTGCATCAGAGGATATTGGGCTAGCTAATCCAGAAGGACTTACTATGGCAAACGCTGCTGTCATGGCCTGCGAAAAAATAGGAATGCCAGAGGTAAGAATTATACTATCGGAAGTTACGATATATCTTGCTATATCTTCTAAATCATCCAGTTCATATGAGGCTATTAATTCAGCCATGCTGGATATAAAAAATGGAATTATAGAAGAAGTGCCGACTCACTTGACTGATCTGGGTAAAAAAGACTATAAATATCCCCATAGTTATGATGGGAATTTTGTATATCAAGAGTATAAAAAAAATAATAAAGTTTATTATCTTCCGCAAAACAATAAGAACGAAAGAATGATTTTAGAAAAATTGAATAAGTTGTGGAAGAACAAATATAGTAGATAAAATAATTTAATATATGCCAAATGAGGCAAAAGAGGAGAAACAGTGAACATAAAGAATATAGCTATTATAGCTCATGTAGACCACGGTAAAACAACATTAGTAGATGCAATGTTAAGACAATCAGGAGTATTCGGAGATAGAGAAGAACTTGTTGAAAGAGCAATGGACACAAACGATATAGAGAAAGAAAGAGGAATCACTATCTTATCTAAGAATGCATCCCTTGATTTTGGTGGATACAAGATAAATATCGTAGATACTCCAGGCCATGCTGATTTTGGTGGAGAAGTACAGAGAATATTAAAGATGGTAGACTCAGTATTATTATTAGTAGATGCATTTGAAGGTGTAATGCCACAAACTAAATACGTATTAAAGCAGGCATTAGAGCATGGATTAAATCCAATTGTTGTAGTAAACAAGATTGACAGACCTAACTGTACTCCTGAAGAAGTAGTAGACGCAGTATTCGATCTATTTGTTGAATTAGGTGCAAACGATCATCAATTAGAATTTCCAGTAATATATGCTTCAGCTAGAAATGGATATGCAAAGAATGAATTAACTGATGAAGATATAAATATGCAACCGTTATTTGAATCTATTATTGAACATGTAAAAGACCCTGAAGGAGATCCTGCAGCTCCAGTACAAATGTTAGTGACTAATATATCTCCAGATAACTACTTAGGAAAATTAGCAACTGGAAGAATCCATAATGGTGTTTTAAATAAAAACCAAGAAGTAACTTTAATCAAAAGAGACGGTGAACTGGTAAACTTCAAGGTCACTAGAATATTTGGTGCTGAAGGAATGAAGAGAATAGAGTTAGATCAAGCAGTTTGTGGAGATATCGTAACAATTGCCGGAACAGAGAAATTTGATATCGGTGAAACAGTAGCTGATAGAACTAACCCAATGGCATTACCATTAATCGATATAGATGAACCTACATTAGCTATGACATTTTCAGTAAGTACTTCTCCATTCGTTGGAAGAGAGGGGAAATTTGTAACTTCTAGAAATATCTGGGATAGATTATCTAAGGAAGTAGAGCATAATGTTAGTATGAGTGTAGAAAGAACTGAATCTGCAGATGCTTTCACTGTAAAAGGTAGAGGAGAACTTCAGTTATCTATATTAATAGAAAATATGAGAAGAGAAGGTTTTGAATTACAGGTAGCTAAACCTCAAGTTATTATGAGAACTATAGATGGTGTTAAGTGTGAACCTATCGAATTAACTATCATAGACGTAGCAGATGAATTCACAGGTGTAGTAATTGAAAAAATAGGAGTCAGAAAAGGTGAAATGATCAATATGGTTCAAGGAGTAGATGGATATACAAGATTAGAATTTAAAGTGCCTGCAAGAGGACTTATTGGATTCAGAAACGAATTCTTAACTGAAACTAGAGGAACTGGAATATTAAACCATTCATTCTTCGATTATGAGACATATAAAGGTGAAATACCAACTAGACAAAGAGGAGTATTAATCTCTATTGAAAAAGGTTCAACTACTGCATATTCATTAGGAAATGCACAATCTAGAGGAACTTTATTTGCTAGCCCTGGCTTAGAAGTATATGAAGGAATGATCATTGGTCAACATTCTAGAGAAAATGATCTGACTGTAAATGTAACTAGAGGAAAGCAGCTTACAAATATGAGAGCTTCTGGAACAGATGCAGTTACGAAATTAGCTCCAGCTAGAGAATTTACATTAGAGCAAGCATTAGAGTATATTGCTGACGATGAGTTAGTAGAGATCACACCATTAAGCATCAGAATGAGAAAAAGATTCTTAACAGAGGGTGACAGAAAGAGAGCATCAAGAGGAACAGCAAGATAGAAAAAAAAGAGGCTTTGCCTCTTTTTTTTTTTATACAATTTACAATTTACGATTTCTAATGTACAATTAGAAGGAGAGTTAAAAGTATTTATATTGGGGGTTTTATGAAAAAAATATTGATGACCATCATACTGGGAATGCTCTTGCTATCCTGCAGTGGTGTGGAAAAAGAAAAAACTATCGAGGTAGAGAAGATAGAAATACCATATTCCATGGTAGAGCAAAGTATAGGCTTAGATGATGCCATGAGTTTAAAATTTTTTTTAGAAAATGGATTTAATCCAAATTATATAGGAGAAGATGGGGAAACTCTCCTAATGAAGATAGTTAAAAATAACAGTCTTAAAAGTTTGAAGGTAATCACCTCCCATGGTGTTGATTTAGAGACAGAAACCATTCCTCAAAAAAGAGTGAATATGACGTCCTTTGGTCCTACTAAAAGAGCTATAGATTTAGTAAAGACCAAAAAGGCTTTGGATGTCCTTGTAGAAGCAGAGGTAGATATAGATTATATAAATAATTTGGGAGTACCTTTAATTATAAATTTCATTAAAATAAAACCTAATAGCTATGTTGAAAAATTGATCTTAGAGAAAGCTGCTCTAGACATAGCAGATAGAGATAGGTGGACTCCTCTAATGTGGGCAGCTTCTAAGAGGAATAAAGAAGTAGTGAGTCTACTCATAGCAAATGGTGCTGATATCAATATGATAGATGACAGGAGAAATTCTGCTATATACTATGCATATGATGAGGATATTATCAGGATGTTTTTGACGGAAAATTTAAATTTGTACCATAAAAATAAAGATGGAGAAAATGTATTGGGAGTAGTATACCTTCGAAGTATAGCTAATGCATACTATGATGCAGTGGAAGACCTAATAAAGATTGGCGGGGATAAAGATTATTCATCCTATGGGGAGAGACCTATGAGGATCGCCCGGGAAAATAAAGATGAAAAAATGGTAGAACTACTATCGAAATTGGGAGTGGAAGAAGATGAAAAATACTAAAAGAATAAAGGTAGGAGATATCTATATAGGCGGAAATGAAGATGTAATTATTCAGTCGATGACAAATACAAATACAGCAGATGTAAAAAAAACAGTGGCTCAAATAAAAGAATTGGAAGATTTAGGGTGTCAGCTAGTGAGGGTAACTGTAAATAATATAGCAGCGGCAGAGGCCATTAAGGAGATAAAAAAACAAATTAATATTCCCTTGGTAGCAGATATTCACTTTGACTATAAATTAGCATTACTGGCCATAGAAAACGGGATAGATAAGCTCCGGATAAATCCAGGGAATATAGGATCTGACGAGAGGGTAAAAGAGGTAGTAGATAAAGCCAAAGAGTATAATATTCCTATTAGAATAGGGGTGAACGGGGGATCATTAGAAAAAGAAATATTAAAAAAATATGGAAAAGTAACACCTGAGGCCTTGGTCGAAAGTGGAATGTATCATATAAATCTATTGGAAAAATATGGATTTGAAGATATAATAATATCTCTGAAAGCAAGTAATGTAAAGATAATGAGAAGAGCCTATCAAATAATAGCAGAGAAGATAGATTATCCATTACACCTAGGAGTGACTGAGGCAGGAACTTATTTTCAGGGGAGTATAAAATCAGCCATAGGGATAGGAAGTCTCCTAATGGATGGAATAGGCGATACGATAAGGGTATCATTGACAGAAGATCCCACAGAGGAGATAGGGGTAGCCAAAGAGATACTCAAAGTATTAGGGATAGGAAAAATAGGAACTGAGATTATCTCTTGCCCGACTTGTGGAAGAACCGAGATCGACCTAATAGGATTGACTAAGAAAGTGGAAAGAAAGTTTTCTGACTATGGGAAACAGATCAAGATAGCTGTTATGGGATGCGTGGTGAATGGTCCTGGAGAAGCTCGTGAAGCTGATTATGGTGTAGCCGGTGGGAATGGAGTAGGAGTACTGTTTAAAAAAGGAAAAGTAATAAAAACAGTTAAAGAAGGAGAAATTTTAAAAGAACTGCAAAAACTCATAGAGGAAGATATGGAGAATTAGTTGAAAGTTGAGAATTAAGAGTGAAAAGAGAAAAACTAGTCACGAATTACACAAAGGATCACGAAGAAAGAAAAGAGAGTACCTGGAGATAATTGGAGGTTGATATGAAAAAAATTATATTTATAATGACAATATTATTACTTATGACAGCATGCAGCTCTACAGAAAAAAAGGGAATAAAAGATGGGAGGATATTAAAAAATCAATATTTTGATGGTGCTGTAAAGATAAGGTTTGAAGGAAGAGCTGAGAGGATATTTTTAAGTGGCGATATAATTAGTTTAGGGAGAGAATATTATTTGATACCAGGGGAATATTCAGTGAGTTGGAATCCTAGAAGTTATATAAGTATTGGTGTAAGTGTAGGAGGGTCTGGTAAAAGAAACAACAATAATAACAATATGGAGCAGAGGTCCAATGGCAAGATTGTTATAGAAAAAGATTCTGTTGTTGAACTGAAGGGGGACAGTGCTGTTATATTAGAGATGGGAGGGGAATTATGAAAAAGACAGTTTTATTTTTATTGTGTTCTATAAATTTATTTGCCTACAGAGTTGAAAATACCAGGGATAGGGAAGTTATAATATACCTCAATAAGGTAATGATCAATGAATCTTTGAAGTTAAAAGATGATGGAGATAAAAACAGGATAATCTATGAAGGAATATCTAAAAATATAGATATCAGTTCTATTAATTTGACAGGTGGAGACTTGAGAGGAGTGGAATTAGAAAAGAATGTAGATTCCAACTCCATTTTGAGATCTTATCTAGGGAAGATTATTCGGGCTGAAAAAAATGGGAAGACCTATGACCTAGTACTCCTTGATTATAGGAAAAATATAGTTGGTAAAGATATAAATACAGGAGAGATCTATATCTTAAATAATCCTGACCTTAAATTAAGTGATACAGAGATAAAAACTGAGAATAAACTGACAATGGATGTAGGAAAACTGGGTAAAAAAATAAATTTATCTTATATAATACGAGGAATAAATTTAAATATATCTCATAGCCTGGATATAGATAAGATGAGCTTAGAAACATGGGGAAAGATCTATAACAACACAGGAGAAGATCTAGAGAATATAAGGGTTAAAATTATATCTGAACTTTCAACTCCAAGGGCCTATATGATTAAATCTGAGATGGCAGACAGTATTTCCAGGGGAGAGTCTAACAATAGGATAGAGTACAAGTTAAAAGACAAACTAGATCTCAAAAGAAATAGTGAAAAAAATATAAAATTAGAGACAAAGAAAATAAATTTAGTCGAAAGATATGTATATTGGACCAAAGAATACTCTAAAACCCCAACCAGGATAGTGGAGATCGAAAATATAAGTGATACAACTATTCCTATGGGAAGGATATACGTATGGGATGGTAAAAATTTTGTAGGAGATTCAAATATTGGATTTATCCCTAATGGAGAAAAATATAATTTGAAGTTAAATAAAAGTTTTAATGTTATAATAGATAAAAAAATAAAAAAGACTTATTCTTTGGGGAATAATCTGGTAAAAAAAGAGATCGAGATAGAAATAAAAAATAAAAGCAATAAAAAAATAAATTTAGAAATAAACTATGATCAGCTGCCAGAAGTTTGGACAAAATTAAGGTCTTCAGAAAAATATGAAAAGATATCTAACAGAATAGTTAAATTTAAATTAGATATTGACAAAAATAGTAAGAAAAAGTTTGTTTTCTCCTATATAGAGGAAAAAAAATAAACTTTTTATGAGTTTATTGCGTCGAAGTAGTATAGGAGAATGAAATTATGAATTTTGATGAGATATTTGAGACGTATTTTAGTAGGATCTACAATAAAATACTGGGAATGGTAAAAAATAAGGAAGATGCAGAAGATATAGTCCAAGATGTGTTCTTAACGGTCTATAAAAATTTGAAAAAATTTAGGAATGACAGTGGAATATACACATGGGTATATCGGATAGCTATTAATAAAACCTATGATTTTTTTAGGAGAAAGAAAGAAACATTTGAGCTAAATGAAGAGGTACTCAGTATAAAAGATAATGAAGATATAACTACAAAAATAGTTTTAGAAGAAAAGTTACAATTAATATCTGAGAGGGAAAGGGAAATAATACTCATGAAGGATATATATGGGTATAAATTTAGAGAGATAGGTAAGATAAAAGATATGAAACTCTCAACAGTAAAATCGATCTACTATAAAGGTTTAAAGGAGATGGGGGGATTATAATGGATGATTTTAGAGAAGAAATAAATGGAGATATGAAGGCGAGGGTAAAGGTAAATATATATAAGACTTTATTGTGGGAAGAAAAGCATAAAAACAAAAGAAATAGTGCTATTGGACTTTCACTATTTATTGTGGGAATAGTATCTACCTCAGCATTGTATCAAATAAAAGACCATAGTCAACCGCAAAACGTCAGAGTAAGTCAAGGTTTTATAAAAACAGTGACTAGCAGAAATGTTATTCCTAAATATTTAGAGGGCAGGGAAGGCATAGAAATAGACCTTTTAGATGATGGTTTATTAAAAGGTAGGAAGCTGTCAAATTTTAAAGAGGAAGATTTTTTTGTAAGTGACTTTAAGATGTAGGGAGGAAATTTTGATGAGAAGATATATAATACTGGGATTGATGCTACTAGGATCGATGTTCTCCTATGCCAATATTTCAATAAGTAATATGGAAAAGGAACTGTCAACGATTGGAATAAGTGATAAAAACATAGAAAATGCAAAGATTATTTTGGGTATGGCACTAAAAAAACATAGAATAATGCTTATCGAATTGGATCAAAAAGAATTAGAAATAAATAAATTGCTGATAGATGATCCGGAAAAAAACTGGTTTAAAATAAATAAAATTTTTGATGAGATTGGTCAAATAAATTCAAATGTGAAAAAAAACCAGCTAAAAACTCAAATAGACGTGAGAAAGTATATATCCAAGGAAGATTTTTTAAGAGCGAAAGGTATATATCTAGAAAATCAGGGAATATTAAGAAAGACAACTATAGACGTTCAAATACATCAAAATTAAGTTATGGGGAACTATGACTTTTTTTGTTTACAATAAAAAAGAATGAGGTGTAAAATGAAGGAATTATATAAGATACAAATAGATGAAGAGGGAGTGTTTTTAGAAAGACCCAATAGATTTATTGCCCGTGTACGATTAGATAGTGGTTCTGAAGAAATTGTTCATGTTCATGATTCAGGGAGGATAAAGGAACTTCTCTATGAAGGGAACAGGTTAAAAATAAGGCGAGCTACTAATCTCAATAGAAAAACAAAATGGGACCTGATTAGTGGGAGGGCATCTGATGGGGAAGATATCCTTATAAACTCAAGTTTTCATAGATATATATCAGAAAACCTATTGAATGATTTTGAAATATCTCCATTGGGAAAGATCGATAAACTAAGGGCTGAAGTAAGGTATGGTAAGTCCAGGCTAGATTATCTCTTAGAGAAAGATGGTAAGAAAATATGGGTAGAGATAAAAGGAGTTTCCTTAGCAGAAGATAGGGTAGCGATGTTTCCAGATGCTCCCAGTGAGAGAGCTGTAAGACATCTAAAAGAACTCATTGAATTAAAGGAGGCAGGAGATAGAGCAGCTGTGATCTTATTGGTTTTTAGAAGTTCAGATATTTTTAGACCTAGATATGAGACAGATCCAAAATTTAATGAATATTTTTATAAAGCAATCTCTGCAGGAGTGGAAATATATCCTATACAACTATCTCTAGATAATGGTATTATAAATTATAGGGGAACAATAGAGATAATGGATAAAGTTAAAAACTAATAGAAATAAAAGATAAAAAACTAATCACAGATTACACAAATTTTCATAGATTAAAATTTTAAATTTGGAATAATATGGGAGATCAGTGGTCTTAAAAAAAAGTTTTAAATTTGTTTTTTTCTCTTTCCGTTATAAAATATAAATTTGTGCGAAGCACATTGGAGGGATAAAAATGGCAAATTTTAAATTTGTGCAAAATAAAAAATGTGAGTATTTTCCATGTCATACAATAGCTGATGAGAGTAAATTCAACTGTTTATTCTGTTACTGCCCATTATATATGCTAGGAGAAGAGTGCGATGGTAATTTTAAATATAGTCATGGGATAAAAGATTGCAGTAATTGTATAATTACACATATGAAAGATACTGGATATGATTTTGTCCAGCAAAGAATGTTAACTGTAATTGATATAGTAAAAAATGAATATTTGGATAACCACAAAGATGAGGAAAAAATAGAGATTAAGTAATCGCATCAATGATAATAAAGGCTCAGAAAATAGCAGAGGATTAAATCTCTACTATTTTCTGAGCTTTTTTATTTAAAAATTATTTAAAAATTTACTGATCCTTTCGTTTTTAGCAGAATTAAATATTTTATCAGGCGTATCGCAACTGAGGATAGTTCCACAGTCCATAAAAACTACTCTGTCTGAAACTTGTTTTACAAATTGCATCTCATGGCTGACTATGATCATGGTTATTCCAGTATTTTTAAGGGATTTTATTACTGTGAGAACCTCCTTTACCGTTTCTGGATCAAGAGCAGATGTAGGTTCATCAAAAAGAAGTATTTTAGGATTTCTGGCAAGGACTCTAGCAATGGCAACTCTCTGTTGTTGTCCTCCAGAAAGAGTTGAAGGGTAGTTATTTATCCTATCCTCTAATCCAACCATAGTTAAAAGTTTCATAGCTCTCTTTATAGCAACTTCTTTTTTTATCTTATCTACAACAATGAGAGGTTCTATTACATTTTCTATAGCTGTTTTGTGTGGAAAAAGATTAAAGGATTGGAAGACCATACCCATTTTTTTTAGAATTTCAAGTCTCTCTTTTTTTTCAGGATTTCTATTGTTGCATACAAGGGGATCACCAAAAACTTCAAGTGTCCCTGAATCTATTTCTTCTAAGTCTATTAAACATCTTAGGAGGGTAGATTTTCCACTGCCCGAGGGGCCGATAATAGAGATAATCTCTCCACTGTTGATATCTAATGATATGTCTTTTAAAATATTTAAATTTCCAAAAGATTTATTGATATTTCTAATTTTTATTGACATGAGATCGCCATCCTTTTTTCTAATTTTTTAAAGACAAGCAGGATTAAAGTAGAAAGAATAAGATAGAAAACCCCAGAAATGAAGAAGGGAGTTATCGTAAAATCTCTGGTCACTAATTCCTTTGATTTTCTTAAGATCTCTGCTGTACCGATTATTGAAACTAAAGATGTATCTTTAAGAAGAGCTATGGCTTCATTAGAAAGGGGAGGCAGTGCAGTTCTAAGAGCTTGAGGGAAGATTACCCTGATCATAGTCTGTTTGTAGCCCATCCCTAAGACCTTCGCTGCTTCAAATTGACCCTTATTTATTCCCTGGATACTTCCACGAAATATTTCGCAGAGATAGGCCGCGTAATTGATGATAAAGGTGATGCTAGCTGCTGCAAATGGGGAGAGTGTTATCCCCATTATCGGCAATCCATAGTACACGAAGAAAAGTTGTAAAAGAAGTGGTGTCCCTCGAAATATCCATGTGTAGAAGGTTACAAACTTTTTTAACAATGAAATCTTAGAAAGGTCCCCCAGTGCAAGAAGTAGTCCCAATGGGATTGAAAATAATATGATTATGAAATAAAGTCTCAGGGTAACATCTAAACCCTTTGCGATATAGTAGATGTTGTCAATCATATTTAACCCCTCCTACCAAACCATTTTTCATATATTTTCTTATAACTTCCGTCTTTTTGCATCTCATCCAAGACTCTGTCGATCTCTGTGACAAAGGAACGATCTTCTTTTCTCATTCCAACACCCATGTATTCAACAGCCAAAGGATCATTTACAACTGAAAAGATATCCTTGTTTTCTTTTTTTTCTTTTTTTGCAATATAATATTTTCCAACCATAGAATCAATTATTATAGCTTGAATTCTGCCAGCTTCTAAGTCTAGAAGTGCTTCTACATTGGAACCGTATTTTTTTACATCTTTTACACTGGAATATACTGGATTTTTTTCTAAAGCAAAGTAGGAAGAACTTCCTAACTGAACACCGACAGTTTTTCCTGAAAGGTCAGAGATCTTCTGGATATCGCTGCCGCTTTTAGTAACAACTATCTGCTCCCCGCTGAAGTAAGGTTTTGAAAATGCAATCTGCTTCTTTCTATTCTCGGTGATAGTCATTCCATTCCATACCATATCTATCTTTTTACTTCTAAGTTCGAAGATGATACCATCCCAATCACCGGGTTTAAATCTAACCTCAACTCCCATCTTACGAGCAGCTTCTTTGGCCAGGTCTATATCAAATCCTATTATCTCGCCATTTTTCCCTCGAAATCCCATAGGTGCAAAGGTATCATCTAATCCTACAGTGAAATATCCATCTTTTTTTATTTTTGTTAAAGTATCCCCCTTTTCATTTGAAAAAGCAAAAGATTGTACACCAGCCAATATTAAAATTAATGTTATAAAAATTTTTTTCATAAATAAATCCTCCTTAAGTTTGTTTTGTTGCTACCATTTTATCTCCGGAAAATAAAAAAGCCATCTAGAATACCTAGATGGCTAAACAAGAGTGTGAGTTTAGTGTTTAAATCATCATAGATATAGAACCAAGTTTTTTTGAAAAACAACATGGATCTGTAACTATGATTAAATCATAATACAAATCCTTATCTATGATGATGATGATGAACTGTGATAAAATTTAAAAATGATTTGTTAAACATCTTACCCTCCTCCTGTCTGATTTTCTAGTATAATACACCTAAAAAAAAGATATGTCAAGATTTTTTTTTTATTCTGGCCCACAACTTGTAATTTTTATCTCATCTGAAGGAGTAACTTCCTTGATAGAGATCTCCTCTTGGATCAATTTACTTCCAGTTTTCTTATCAAAGATATAAAAACCTAAAAATGATATTACTAGGGTAGCAAAGCTGACAAATATTCCCTGTCCTTCACTGGCACCTAATTTAGCGGCTATGATATAACTTAGAATCATTAAAAATACAGGTAAGATATAGATAAGAAGAGCTAAATTTAAGATGAATTTATTGTTGATCTCAAAGGTTATCAGATCTCCTATATTAACTTCAATATCCTCATTCAGTTCATAGTGATATAAGTCAGCTATAGTTTTGTCTTTTTGTCCACATCCAGAGCAGTGAGCACAAGAGCTGTCTCTAAATAGTTCTATAGATAGGTTCTTTCCTTCAATTTTTCTTACGATACCCTTATTTTCCACACAAATTCCTCCTAGATACATTGTGAATTTATTATATCATACTTTTAAAAATATGTAATTTAGTATATATATATATAATGAAAAAATCTTACTGGTTGTTGTTTTTTTATTTTTTATCTGTTAAAGTAGAGGAGAATGATAATTTGATTAAATTTTTAGAAGGGGGAAATTATGGGATATATACTTGTAATCTTAGCAGCAACATTTTGGGGGTCTTTAGGGGTAGTTGTAACCTACCTAAAGGATGCAGGATTTAATTCTTATGAAATCTCATTTTTCAGACTTTTTTTTGCAACTATTTTGATGTTTGTATATATATTGTTTAGTGATAGGGAAAAATTTATAATAGGTGGAAAAAAACTAATATTTTGTTTATTAGTAGGAGTAATAAGCCAGGGATTATTTAATTTATTTTATTTTGGTTCTATAGTAAGGGTGGGGATTACTACCGGGGTTATTTTACTCTATACCGCTCCTATTTTTACCATGTTATTTGCCAAAATATTTAATGGGACTATACTAACTAAAACAAATATTATCTCTATAGTTTTATGTTTTACGGGATGTTTTTTAATAGTTACTAATGGCTCTATAAATAATTTTGTGGGAGATACAGTGGGAATTGTTTTAGGGATATTGGCCGCAATGTCCTACGGAATTTTACCAATTTTTAATAAAAATATTCCTAAAGGAATAGATCCATATACCCTTATGTTCTATAGCTTTTTAGCTGGAGTTTTAGTGGTATCTCCTCAAATAAATCCACTAGAAAGTTTGGGAACTTTATTTCAAGATAGATCAATGATAATTTTAGGATTAGGATTTGGCTTTGTCCCAACGATTTTGTCCCACTTATTTTTTTTGAAGGCAATTAAATATTTAGACCCTATAAGGGTAAGTATAATAGCTAATTTTGAGGTAATGGTAGCTAGTAGTATAGGTTTTTTTGTATACGGAGAGGGACTAGGAGTTATTAAGATAGGAGGAATGATTCTGATCATAATAGCATCTACGCTACCGAGTATAAAAATAAATTATAAAAACATGAATTTCAAAAATTGGAGTTTTTAAAGATAATAGAGAGGAGAAAAAGATGAAAAGATATAAAAAAGTATATATAGAGATAACTAACAGATGTAATTTTAAATGCAGTTTTTGTCCCCAAGGGATCAGAACTCCTAAAATTATGAGCCAAGATGAATTTAGGCATATTTTAGATGAGATAAAACCGTATAGTGATTATATCTATCTCCATGTAAAGGGTGAACCACTATCACATCCAGAGATAGCTAGTTTTTTAGACCTGGCAGAAGAAAAGAGTATAAAGGTAAATATAACTACCAATGGAACTTTGATAAGCAGGGTAGGAGAAAAAATAGTAGATAAAAAGGCATTTAGACAGATTAATTTTTCCCTCCACTCATTTGATGATGATATAGATAAGATAGATGAAGATGACTACCTAAAAAAAATATTGGATTTTACAAAAAAATCACTCTCTTTAGAAAATACCTATATATCCTTGAGATTATGGAACTTTCATGACGGTAATAAAAATAAGATTCAGATGGAAGGAAATAGAAAAATTATAGGTAAGATAGAAAAATATTTTGATTTAGATTATAAGATCGAGGACAAATTAGTCCCAGGTCGCGGGCTAAAAATAAAGAATAGATTATATCTCAACACAGATCTAGAATTTAAGTGGCCAGAACTCTCTGATGAAGGTGAAAATGAAGATGGATTTTGTTATGGGCTCCGAACTCAGATAGGGGTTTTGGTGGATGGAACGGTAATTCCGTGTTGTCTTGACGGTGAAGGAGTAGTAGATCTAGGAAATATATTTGAAAAATCATTTAAAGAGATAATAGAAGGGAAAAGAGCCACTGCTATCTACGATGGATTCAGCAATAAAAAAGCTGTAGAGGAACTGTGTAAAAAGTGTACTTTTAAAGAAAAATTTTAAAAGGAAAAAAAATGAACCCCGAATTACGTAAATGAACACGAATGATATAGTGGTTTCAAAAAAATGGGAGGAAATTCTATGTATGAAAAACTGAAAAAAATAATAGATGGAAGTGACAATATTGTGTTCTTTGGAGGCGCTGGGGTTTCTACAGAAAGTGGAATTCCTGATTTTAGGAGTGCTACAGGTTTATATTCTCATAGCCCTGAATATCTGGTCAGCAGAACATATTTTGAAAAAGATAAAGAAGGTTTTTTTGAATTCTATAAAAAATATCTAGTATATCCAGATGTTAAACCAAATGATGCACACAGGGTCTTGGCGTACTTAGAGAAAATAGGGAAATTAAAGGCAGTTATTACTCAAAATATAGACGGACTGCATCAAATGGCAGGAAGTAAAAATGTCTTAGAACTTCATGGAAGTATCCACAGAAACCATTGTATGGACTGCGGAACCTTCTATACTTTAGATGAAATTATGGATAGAAAAGGTGTGCCCCATTGTAGTAAATGTAACGGGATAATAAAGCCGAATGTTACCCTATATGAAGAGATTCCAGATATGAATAGCTATGATAGAGCCATGCACTATATCACTAATGCAGATGTTTTAATCATAGGAGGGACATCACTGGTAGTTCAGCCTGCTGCCTCATTGGTAGACCTTTATAAGGGGGAAAAATTAATTTTGATAAATAAAGATTCCACAAGGTATAATAAAAGAGCCAATTTGGTTATTTCAGATAAGATAGGAGAAGTTTTAAAAGAGATGGAGTAAAAGGCTAAGAAGTAAAATTTAAATTATAGAAAACTAGTTTTAAAATAATAGGAGGAAAGATATGTATGATTTACAGGAATGTGTAGAAAAATTAAATGATTATTTAGAGGAGTTACTACCTGGGGTAGATGGCGAAATAGATATTGATATGAGTGAGGAGAAAGATGATTTCTATTGGGATTTTGATTACGATAAAAGAAGTTATATGCTTACTTGTAACAAGGAAACAGGAGCTATTTTAGGTGAAAGCTGGAGAGAAGGAACCAAGGCACAGTATAAAAGACATAACTAAAAATTTAAACCTTGGACACAGATGGCACAAATTTTAGATGGATGATCACAGATATTTTTAAAATTAGTTGTAATTTTTGGGTATTCTGATACAATGAAGTACAAATAAATATTGCAGGAGCTTTTGCTGAGAGGAGATGTTATAGTCTCGACTGTTAACCTGATCTAGATAATGCTAGCGTAGGATGAATTTTTATAGGGTATGAATAGTATATTTATATTTATATTTAATAAGGCTTCCTTCGGGAGGTCTTTTTTGTTTGTATAAATTAGTGTTAAAGATTTTAAGTTTACGGAGGGGTAATTCATGAATTACCCCTACTTATTATTATCAATTAAAAGGAGGAAGAAGAATGGCATTGGCAAATATGGATATTCAAATACTACCTACAATAGAGGGTGGAGAAAAGGAAAAATATACTGTGATAGACAGGGTGATCGAGCACATCATAGGAACAGGGTTAAAATATGAGGTAGGAGGATTAGGAACAACGATAGAAGGGGAGTTCAAAGATCTTTTGAGTATACTAGAAAAAGCTCAAGAAATTTGTTTCAATGAGGGTGCTGAAAGAGTAACAACAATAGCAAAATTTGATCATAAAAAAGAAGGGATAACTATAGATGAAAAAGTCGGTAAATACAGAAAGAAATAATCTATTTTTAATAAGTTTGTTGGTATTAGTAGTGGGATGTGAGGTGATTATTAGAATCTTGGATATCCCTGGATATATTTTACCAACTCCTACAAGGGTAATGAAAGCATTATACAATCAAAAAGAAATTTTATTCAAACATTCTTTGGTAACTTTATTTGAAGCCCTTACGGGATTTATCTTATCGATCATTTTTGCTCTGATTATAGGAGGGATTGTATATCCATTTGAGAAGGTAAAAAAAATGTTATATCCATATCTATTGATTAGTCAAACAATTCCATTGATAGCTATAGCACCTGTCATATTGATTTGGTTTGGATTTGGGGTCCTACCTAAGATATTAATAGTGATATTAATTTGTACCTTTCCTATGCTTCTTAGTTTTTTAGGGGGATTAGAGGAAGTCGATAGAGATATATTGGATCTATTCCAAGTTATGGGAGCTAGTAAAAAGTATATATTTTTTAAAGTTATCTTGCCATCAAGTTTGCCTAGTTTTTTTTCAGGAGTAAAAATATCGGCGACTTATTCTATCATGGGAGCAGTAATAGGAGAGTGGTTGGGAGCTAAAAGTGGATTGGGAATATATATGACCAGAGCCATCAGCTCATTTAAAACAGACTATCTTTTTGCGGCTATAATAGTGGTGGTCGTCCTTAGTCTAGGGATTTTTAAGGGAATAGAATATATAGAAAAAATAGTGATGCCTTGGAAGCAAGTAAAAAAATAGAGGAGGAAAAGAATGAGAAAAAGAGTAATAAGTTTATTGTTAATTTTAAATATTGTGAGTATATTTGCATTAGAAAAGGTAGATATAGTTTTGGATTGGACACCTAATACAAATCATACAGGAATCTATGTAGCAAAACAAATGGGTTATTTTAAAGAAGAGGGGATAGCGGTCGATATATTACAGCCAGCAAGTGGAAGTTCTACTCAGTTAATAGCCTCAGGAAGAGCAGATTTTGGTGTAACTTATCAAGAGGCTGTAACATTCGCTAGATTAGAAGGTTTACCTATAGTTTCACTAGGAGCAATAATTCAGCATAATACATCTGGTTTTGCTTCGCTGAAGGAAAAAGGAATTGAGAGACCTTCTGATTTTAAGGGTAAAAACTATGGTGGATGGGGATCTCCAGTAGAGGAAGCTACTTTAAAGGAATTGGTAGAAGAAGATGGTGGTAGATTAAGTGAAGTAAATATTCTTACTACTGGGTCTATGGACTTTTTTAAATCCAGTGAAAGTGATGTAGATTTTGCTTGGGTATTTGAGGGATGGACAAATATAGAAGCTAAACTCCAAGGGAAGGAACTAAACTATATCAGGCTTAGAGATTATTCAGAAGAGCTCGATTATTATACTCCAATATTTGCAAGTAGTGAAAAACTTATAAAAACAAATCCAGAGTTAGTAAAAAAAGTAATGAGAGCAGTGAAAAAAGGATATGAATATAGTATCAAGAATCCAGAAAAAGCTGGAGACCTACTCTTAAAAGAGGTTCCAGAATTAGATAGAAATTTAGTTATTGAAAGTCAAAAATATTTGGCTTCAAAATATACTGACGATGCTCCTTATTGGGGAGATCAAAAGCTAGAAGTATGGGAAAGATATCAAAATTGGCTATATAAAAATAATTTGATAGATGGGACTACAGATATGAAAAAAGCTTTTACCAACGAATTTTTAAAGGATTAAAAAAAGGAGAGCTATGATATTAGAAATCGAAAAATTATCGAAGAAATATGGAGATGTAGAAGTGATAAAAGATCTAAATTTACACATTAAAAAAGGTGAATTTATTTCTATAGTTGGACCTTCTGGATGTGGGAAAAGTACTCTTTTTAAGATAATTACAGGGCTTTTGACAGAATATACTGGTAAAGTATGGGTAGAGGGAAGTACAGTTAAAAACAAGGTCATCTCCTATCTGCCTCAAAAAGATCTATTGCTGCCATGGAAGACTCTCTACGAAAATGCCACCATCCCCCTAGAAATAAGTGGGATGAAAAAAGAACAATGGAGAGAAATTATAACTCCATTGATAGAAGAATTTGGACTTTCAGGATTTGAGGATAGATATCCCCATGAATTATCTGGTGGGATGAGGCAGAGGGGTGGACTTCTCAGGAGTTTTTTAATTGATAGTGATTTAATGTTGTTGGATGAACCCTTTGGAGCTTTGGATGCTCTGACTAGGTCATCTATGCAGGACTGGCTTTTAGAAATTTGGAAAAAGCATAATCATTCTATCTTATTTATTACCCATGATATAGAGGAAGCTATCTATCTTTCAGATAGAGTATATATTATGTCTACTAGACCAGGCAGATTTTTAGATGAGCTGGAGATCAATTTTTTTAGACCGAGAAAAAAAGATGTTATTCTGTCACAGGAATTTTTAGAATATAAAAGAAAAATATTGCAAAAATTAAAATAGGAGGACGAAGATGAAAAAAAGTATTTTATGGATTTTAATGGTATTATTAGGAATAACAAGTTTTGCAAAGGAAAAAATCGTAGTATATGTACCTAGTTCTATGACATTTTTACAGGAAGAGGTGGGGCAAGATTTCTATGATAAAACGGGTGTAGAAGTAGAAATAATAGGAATAAAAGGAATTCCTGCTAGATTAAAATTAGAGAAAAGAAGACCAAAAGCAGATATAGTTTTGGGCTTGTCAGAAATAAATGTAATTCAGGCTAAAAAAGAAGGAACTATAGCTAGCTATAAACCTAAAACAGCCGATAAGATAATGAAAGAGGAATACCTGATAGACAGTGAGTGGTATTCTACTCCATTTGATTTCGGATCGTTGGCTATAAATGCAAATAAAGATGGATTAGAAGAGATGCCGAGGTCTTTAGAGGAACTAAAAAAATTAAAAGGTCAGTTAATAGTTTTATCTCCTAATTCATTTACTGGTCAAGAATTTATGATGTGGACAGTTGCAATATATGGGGAAGATTGGCTAAAATTTTGGGAAGAACTGAAACCCGCTATCAAAACGGTAGCTCCAGGATGGAGTGAAGGATGGGCAAAATTTACAACCAACGAAGCACCGCTTATGGTAGGTTACGCTACCAGTGACCTTTATTTTGACGAGAAAAGTTCATATAAAAGTTTTATCCCAAGTGAAGGGGGATATATCTATGTACAAGGAGCTTCTATCGTGGCAAAAAAAGATATAAAAGATGGATCAAAGCTGTTTATGGACTATATCTTGGAGGAAAAATTCCAAAGAGCCATGGCAGAAAAAAACTATATGCTTCCTGTAACAGATATAAAATTAGGAGATGAATATAGTAGAGTGCCAACGTCGGCTAAGGTAGTGAGGGTAAAACCTAGTGATTTGGAAAGAATAGAGGAATATAAGAGAGAATTAATAAAATTATTAAAAAAATAAAATTAGTAATTAATTACACAATTATTTTTAAACGACTGTAGACTTCAAAAAAAATGGTAAAGAAGTAAAAAAATAAGGGAGAGAAAAATGAAAAAAGCTAGGATTTTAAATATAGGATATCTGATATTATGGATATTTCCTATCTACATATTTGGAAGAGATTTCTTCTACTTAGAAGATCTAATAGGAATAATGGATGGTGAGACTGTGAGTCTTATCGCCATGTCTTTTAAGCAGGGAATCTTATCTTCAATTTTAGCTTTTATTGCGGCCATCCTTCCTGCATATTATGTGACTTATAGAAGGGGATTACTCAGTACTCTCATAGAGGGGACTATATTTATCCCCTTCTTTTTTCCTGTAATATCTATAGTAATAACATTTTCATTGGTATTCAATCTGCCACTATTGAAGGATTTAGGTGTTTTATATAGTTTGAAAGCTATCTTAATTGCAAATGTATTTTATAATGCACCAATATTTGTAAAATATCTATCTCTGGGGTTGAAGAGGATACCGAGTGAAGTGATAGAAGCCGCTATGGAGTGTGGAGCCAGTAAATGGGTTATTTTTACAAGAATAAAGTTACCTCTCATCTTACCACAGATATTCAGAGGTTTTTTCTTGGTATTTACCTATTCATTTACCTCTTTCGGAATAGTACTATCCTTGGGAGGGTTGAAATTTTCTACCCTGGAAGTAGAAATAGTGAATTCCCTCATGGGAAGTGCTAATTTTTCTAGGATGTTTGCTCTAGGGATCGTCCAATTTTTAATCTTGACAGGTGTGAATATTATCGGCGAGAAGATTACCGGATATGAATTGGAGGAGAGTGAAAAAACTGGAGAGGTATCGCGGATTACAGTGATATACAGTTATCTCTTTATCCTTTTTGAATTTGGAATTGTGGGGATAAATTTAGTTTTTTCCTTCTACAACTACTATGATAAAAAGTTTTCTTTGAGAGCTTTTATAGATATCCTTTCACCAAAATTTAATCAAAGATATCCAGTGATCGAATCTATCATAAATTCGGGGATGATAGCTATGGTAACTGCTTTTATAGTGGTGGTATTTACCTATCTATTGTTGAAAATATCCGATAAATTTAGCACCTATATAATATTTTCTACCTTTGGGATCTCCAGTGGATTCCTGGGAATAACATTGGTTTATACTAATATAATCTATGAGATACCCTATATAGTTTTACTTATAGGAGGTTTTTTTCTGACAACAGTCCCTCTGGCTTATTCATTTATGTATCAATATATAAAAAAATTCCCAATGGATATATTGGAAGCCAGCAGTATAGATGGTGCAAATAAATTACAGACCTTTATATATGTGGAGTTCCCAATTCTAAAGGAAATTTTGACAGGGACTTACTTACAGATTTTCGCCGTCATCTATGCAGAATTCACCATAACCTATACTATGCAGCTGGGAAGATATCTTCCACTTTCGTCGGTGGTAAACTATAATCTATATACCAATAAATTATTTTTAGAGAGTTCAGCCATGAGTAGTCTGAATATAGTTATAATAGGAATATTATTTATGATACCCTATATGAGAAGGAAAAAAAGATAAGTCTTAAAGAAAACTAAGTGTAAGGAGAGGCAGAAATAAAATAGGTCTAAATTTGGTCAGGGTTGATTACTTTAGAAAAACAATATGGAGGAGATTAAGATTAAAAAACAATTATTAGTTTTAGTATTTATTATATTTTATACTTTGAGTATGGCTAGTGATATAAGTATTCAATTATCTGAAAAATCGATTAATTCATTTGTAACAGCCATAAGCCCCTTGGAATTCCAAAAGGAAATTAAAGTTTTGGGTCAAAAAACAATGGCTGAGTATACTATAAAAGATATGGTAATAAATTTAAAAAAAGACCAGATCTATATAAGTGGTAACCTTAATTTAAATCTCAATGGAACTACATTGGATGCTTCTATTAATGGAGAGTTAAAACCTATTTTAGATGATAAAACAGGAGTATTATCATTGAAATTAACAAAAGTAAATATAGTTGGATTGGAGTTTTTAAAATTGGATAGTGCTTTAAAAGATCATGTTTTGATACCTTTAAAACTTAGTGATTTGAAACCTATAAAGATCAAAAAAAATGACACTGAATATCAGGAAATATACCCTAGAATTATAAATGAGAGTATCATAGTAGCGGATAAGCTAATAACTCTTAATGGAGACCTATCATTTGAAAGGGGTGAAATACTTACAAAAACAGAAGCTAAATAATTAAATTGCAAGAAAATGTAAATTGACAAAAGTCTAAAAAAATGATAATATTTATGAATAAATTTAGAGGGAGGAACACATTTATGAAAAGAGTAGAGGTCAAAGTTAATCACATTTTAATCAAATTGATATAGGTGATAGCTATGGTTTTGAAATTTTATAAACCCTTGAATAATATAAAGAGATTAAAGTAGCTATTTTTAATAAGATAGCTACTATTTTTTTGTAAAATAAACTTAGGAGGTCAGTTATGACGGAATTAGAAAAGATATATTCTCCGACGGAGATAGAGAGTAAATGGTATAAGATATGGGAAGAAAATAAATATTTTAGAGCAACAACAGACGATGAAAAGCCTAACTATACGATAGTTATGCCCCCGCCAAATGTTACAGGTGTATTACACATGGGACACGTTTTAAATAACAGTATTCAGGATACTCTTATCAGATGGAAGAGGATGAGTGGATACAATACCCTTTGGATGCCAGGAACAGACCATGCAGGGATAGCTACTCAAAATAGAGTAGAGAGAAAGCTAGCGGAAGATAATTTAACAAGGGATGATCTTGGAAGAGATAAATTTATAGAAAAAGTTTGGGAATGGAAGGATGAGTACGGTGGAATAATCACGACTCAACTTAGAAGATTAGGAGCTTCTCTAGACTGGGAGAAAGAAAGATTTACAATGGATGAAGTTTGTTCTGACTCTGTAAAAGATGTATTTGTAAAGCTATATAACGATGGATTAATTTATCAAGGTGAATATATGGTAAACTGGTGTCCACAATGTGGAACTGCTTTAGCTGATGATGAAGTAGATCACAGTGAACACAAAGGTCATATGTGGCATATAAAATATCCTATTAAAGATTCCGATGTAGAGTTTGTAGTAGCAACTACTAGACCAGAAACGATGATAGGAGATACTGGAGTAGCTGTAAACCCTAACGACGAGAGATATAAAGACTTAGTAGGTAAGATGGTAATTCTTCCTCTTACAGGAAGAGAAATTCCTATTATAGCTGATGATTATGTAGACATGGAATTTGGAACTGGTGTAGTAAAAATGACTCCAGCTCATGACCCCAATGACTTTGAGATCGGAAAGAGACATAACTTAGAGATCATGAATATATTTACTCCAGATGCTAAGATGAATGCTCTTACTGGTAAATATGAAGGAATGACCCGTGAAGAAGCTAGAATTGCTGTCGTTGCTGATTTAGAAGAGCAGGGATTCATGGAAAAAATAGAGAATTACGACAATAAAGTTGGTGAATGTTATAGATGTAATACAAATATAGAATCTAGAATATCTAATCAATGGTTCGTTAAGATGGAATCATTGGCAAAAGATGCATTAGAAGTAGTATATAATGGTGATGTTAAGATCATGCCAAAGAGATGGGAAAAAGTTTACTATAACTGGTTAGAAAATATAAGAGATTGGTGTATATCTAGACAGATCTGGTGGGGACATAGAATACCTGCATATTACGGGCCTGACAATCGCTTATTTGTAGCAAAATCAGATGAAGATGCAGCGGCTCAGGCTCTTGCACATTATGGAAAAAAAGTTGAATTAGTTCAAGAAACAGATGTTTTAGATACGTGGTTCTCATCTGCTTTATGGCCTTTTTCAACACTAGGATTACCAGATGATAAAGAATTGGAAAGATTCTACCCAACGAATACACTGGTGACTGGAGCAGATATCTTATTCTTCTGGGTTGCTAGAATGGTAATGATGGGAATGTATGAGATGAAGGGAATTCCATTTGAGCATGTATTCTTACATGGGATCGTTAGAGATGAGCAAGGAAGAAAGATGTCTAAGTCATTAGGAAACTCTCCTGATACTTTAGAATTAATAGATAGATATGGTGCAGATGCCATTAGATTCACTATGATCTATAATACATCTAAAGGACAGGACGTACATTTTTCTGAAAAATTACTTGAAATGGGAAGAAACTTCTCAAATAAGATTTGGAATGTATCTAGATTTGTGTTGATGAACTTAGAAGGTTTTGATATTAACAGTGTAAATAAAGATGAATTAGAGTTAGAATTAGTGGATAAGTGGATCTTCTCTAGATTAAATAAAGCATCTAAAAAAGTAAATGAAAATTTAAATAGCTTCACATTAGATGAAGCTGCTAAGGGAGCATATGAGTTCTTAAGAGGAGACTTCTGTGACTGGTATGTTGAGATGGCTAAGACTAGATTTTATAACAGTGAAGATGAAAAATCTAAGAAAACTGCTCAATATGTATTATGGACAGTATTAGAAGAAGGATTAAGATTATTACATCCATTTATGCCATTTATTTCAGAGGAGATCTGGCAAAAATTAGGAGCTAAAGGTGAAACAATCATGCTTGAAACATTCCCTACTTGTAATGAAACTTTAGTGGATGAAGAAGTAGAAGCATCTTTTGAATATTTACAATCAGTAGTTTCTGCACTTAGAAATATCAGAGCTGAGATAAATATATCTCCTGCAAAGGAAGTAAAAGCAATCTTAAGAACTAGTAATGAATCTGAACTTAAAACTTTAGAGGCCAATAAAACTTTCCTAACTAAGTTAGCTAAATTAGAAACTTTAGAATTTGGAAATGTAGCAAAACCTACGGGTGCAGGATTCAGAGTAGTAAAAAATTCTGAACTGTATGTACCGCTAGCAGGCTTATTAGATCCTGAGGTTGAGATTAAGAAGATAGAGGCACAGATGGTTAAGGTAGAGAAGGATTTGGCTAAAGTAAATGGTAAACTTTCTAATGAAAAATTTACTTCGAAGGCTCCTGAACATATCTTAGAGAGAGAAAGAAAGATACAGAAAGAGTACCAAGATAAGTTAGATAAATTAACTGAAAACTTAAAGGCATTTAAATAAAAAATAAATAAAAACAGGGATTCCAATCAGGGGTCCCTGTTTTTAAATTTTCAATATTTTTTAAGTCCTTGATATTTTGTTGTATACTTATAGTGGGAATGTAAAAAATGTTATAACAATGGATTGTGAAAGTAAAGATATAAACAGGAGGGAGTCATGAAAAATTTAATAGTAAAGGCTATAGAAGAAAAAAAACTGATGTCATTGACCTATGATAGTCTAGATAGGATTGTAGAACCTCATGCATGTGGTGTATCAACTAAGGGAGATGAAACGTTACGTTGTTTTCAAATAGAAGGAGATCATACTTCTAAAAAACATCATGACTGGATGCTCCTAAAGTTCTCAAAGATAAGTAATTTAGAAGTTCTGGATAAAAAATTTGATAAACCAAGAATAGGATATAAAAAAGGTGATAAAGCACTTGAAATTATTTATAAAGAGTTATAAATACAGTGGGGAAAATAAGTAATTTAAATCTTACCCTTCTTTTCCTTGTAAAATTCATAAAGTTATAGTAAAATTTTTGAATAAAAGTAATTAATATTCAGGAGGAGAAAAAATGAACTATAAGTTAGAACATGCCTGTATCAGAGTAATGGATTTGGATAAGTCTTTGGGTTTTTATAAAAAAGTATTGTCTTTGGAGGAAGTAAGGAGATTGGATTATTCCGAATATAAGTTTACACTGGTGTATCTAAGTGATGAAGATAAAAACTTTGAAATAGAGTTAACACATAATTATGATACTGAAAAACCTTATGAGATGGGAAATGGATTCAGCCACTTTGCATTGGCTGTGAGTGACCTAGAAAAATCCCATGAATTTCATAAAGATATGGGGTTAGAAATAACAGATCTTAAGGGACTCCCCGGAGAAAAGCCTGGGTACTATTTCATCACAGATCCTGATGGATACAAGATGGAAATTATAAGAGGGTAGAAGATATAAAGAAAAAACCTGTGGATAGACACTAAAAAAGTGTTTATTTACAGGTTTTTTCTTTTCTAATATTTTTTTACTTGGTGTATAATCATTTCAAGTCGACCACTTGAAATAAAAAAAGACCTTTTTTCATAAAAACCGATATAATGTAGTTACGACAACAAACATTAAAGGAGTTAATTTATGAAAAAAGGATATAAACATTTTAG
>NZ_JBAHZY010000035.1:0-16779 GCF_037132775.1 Psychrilyobacter sp. | reverse complement strand
AAAACGATCTTAAATTTAAACTTAGAAGAGTAAGTTTTCCGTGTATTCATAATCAAAATCCCCCATATTGTTTTCTTAAATTATACCCTATTTTTTTGCTTAAGGTTAAACACTCTTTGTATGAATTTATACGACCATTATAGAATATGAATAAAAACAACCTTAAAAGGACACTAAATTCAGTGTCCTTTTTAGGTATCTTTTAAAAAATCACTTACGATTTTTGTTTGAATTTTTTTTATTTTAGTAATCTTTGGGGAATAATTTCATTTTCTGTCATTTTTTCATAACTTTGACGTTTGACCAATAAATCTACTTGTCCATCTTTACATAGAACTACTGCAGGAGTGGCATTTTTATTATAATTATTTGACATAGAATATCCATATGCTCCAGTTGAGAATGTAGCTAAGATATCTCCTCTTCTTGGTTTTGGCATTTTTGCATCCGTAATTAAAATATCTCCTGATTCACAGCATTTCCCACAGATAGACGCAGTATAGTCTTTTTTATCTGTTGCCCTATTTGCCAAGATCATCTCATATTTCGATTGGTAGAGTGCCACCCTTAAGTTATCAGTCATCCCACCATCTATAGAAATATAATTTCTAACATTAGGAATTTCTTTTATGTTTCCAACCTTATAAAGAGTAACTCCTGCCTCTCCTACGATACTTCTTCCAGGCTCAATAACAATAGACGGTCTAGTAAAACTATTTTCTTGGCAAAATTCCTCAATCTTTTTCATAATAGGTTCTAAAAAATATCTATATGATTTTTTCTCATCACTTTCTAGATATTTAATTCCAAAACCACCACCTACATTTAATTCTGTTATATCATATTTATATCTTTTTCTTGTCTCTTGCATCAATAAAAACACTACGTCTAAAGCTCTCATATATGCTTGGTTCTCAAAAAGTTGACTTCCTATATGAAAATGAAAACCAATAAAGTCTATATATTCTGAGTCGATACCAGCTTTTATTGATGGATGTATTATTTCTTCATCCAGTGGAAATCCAAATTTTGAATCCTTCTGAGCTGTTTGAATATATTTATGAGTTTCAACTTTAACATCTGGTGTTATTCTATAAATAACCTTTACTTTTTTATTCATATCTCTACAAATAGATTCTAAGAATTCAAGCTCATCTGGATTGTCTACAATTATTCTTCCAATATTGTATTCTAGAGCCATTCTTATTTCCTCTTCGCTCTTATTGTTTCCATTAAATTCTATCATTTCTGGATCGATATTTGCTTTTATTGCTGTATAGAGCTCCCCTCCAGATACGACGTCTATTCCTAAACCTTCTCTTTCCAGCAACTTACAAAACCCTGTAGTTAAAAAAGCTTTTGCAGCATACATAGCTCTTGTGTTCGGGTATTTACTCAAAAAATCTTCTCTAATTTCCTTACATTGATCTGTAATAACTGTTTCGGAATAAGCGTATAAAGGTGAACCAAATTGTTCGACCAGCTCTTGAGAATTACATCCATCAATCATTAAATATCCATCTTTATTTACCTGAATCATAAAATCCTCCTACATAATATATTAAAATTTTTATTTCTTCCAATAGTAAGTTCCTTCTCCAACCTTATAAGAAGCACTTGAAATATAAGTTTCTTCTTCTAAATTCTCAACATTTAGATCTCCTATTGGAAATGTACACTAACTTTAGAGGAACATATGCCGAGAGAGTTGGCAACTATTACAGATGCAGTACCACCTGTTCCACAGGCTAAAGTCATATCATTAACTCCTCTTTCATATGTTATAACCTTTAAATTGTTTTTATCTTGAATTTGAACGAAATTCACATTTGCAAAATTAGAAAATTCCTTTAAATCGTGGATTTCCTTTCCTATAATTTTTGCATCAAAATCATTGATATCTTTTACAAAGATTACTGCATGAGGTACTCCCACATGAAGATAATAGATCTCTTCGTGCAACTGATTAAGACTTTTATTTTCATAAACTATCTTTTTTATGTCTAACTTTTTATTTCTGATCTTTACTTTAGATGTAAAAGGTTCTTCCTCTAATATACAAACTTTTTTACCCCATCATCAGTTTTATGAAATCTATATCTTTTAAATTTTTATGTTCTTCCCAAAAATAATGAGCTGAGCACCTTAAACCATTTCCACATAGGGCAGCTAAAGTTCCATCCTTATTTACATGAAGGATTTTTTTATCTTCTGCCCCTAAAACAATAAGTTCATCTGTACCAAAACCACTGTAATCGCAGCACATAGTCTCTGCTAATTTAAAGTAGTCCTCTCTGCTAAGTCCTAGCTCATCTATCATCAAAAAATTATTTCCTAAAGCATGATATTTCTTAAATTTAATGTCCATTATGGCAGTTCAACTCCTTTTGAGTTTATTTGAGTTTATTTATTTGAGTTTGAGTTTGTTTAGAAAATAGTCTGTAAACTCCACCAGTATGAATAAATAATATATTTTTAGAACTTTCAAAGAAATTCTCCTCGAAAAGTTTTGTCATTCCTCTAAAAGCTTTCCCGGTATAAGTAGGGTCTAAAAGTACTCCTTCAGTTATAGCAAAATCCTTTATAAATTGTAGCTCTTCCTCTGTATTTAGAGCATAGCCCAAGCCTGCAAAATCTTTTGTTATTTTAAGATCTGATCTACTATAATTCACTGATTTTTCTAAATAACCATTTGATTCCTCTAGAATATTCAAAATTTTCTCTTCAAAGATTTCTTTAGTGTCACAAATAGGTATTCCAACTATAGTTTTATTAAAAGAATGAATTTTATTCGCCATCATAAGACCAGCATAAGTTCCTCCAGAACCAATGGTTGTTACAATGGTATCAAAGCTTATGTTTAATGTTTTCTCCTGATCCATTATTTCTTTCATGACACTATAATATCCAAAATTTCCAATTCCACAGGATGCTCCCATTGGTATTATATATCCTTTCATACCTTGTTCAAGTAAAGACGCTAGCTTTTCTTTCATTATTTTATCTATTCCTGAGTTAAATGCATCTACACCTACATAGTTAATTTCGGCACCGAAAACAATGTCTAAAAAATGATTTCCTGAAGTAGAAGGGATTTCTCCAGCTCTCAAGAATACAATAGGATTTAACTCCACTTTTCTACAAGCCGCTACTGTAGATCTCGCATGATTTGACTCAAGATCTCCACATGTAAGTATATGAGTGGCACCTTGTTCAAGAGCTTCCTTTAAACAAAACTCTAACTTCCTGATCTTATTTCCAGAAGTCTCTGTGCCTGTTTCATCTTCTCTTTTTAAAAAGATGTTCTTATTATACTTTTTAGATGTCCTTTCGAGCTTTTCTATCCTTGTTGGTTTATTACAAAGATCAATTTTGTTAGGTATATTCATCTAAATCACTCCTCTATTTTTTTCTCAATTTGTAGACAGTTCTACAGTTTTTACTTCCTCTTTTTCTAATGGTTTCATACCTATTCCTGTAATGGCAGATATCATAGAGAATATCGGTGAAATAATGGACAATAAACAATAAGGAATAAATACATATGGAGTAGCCCCTATTCCCATAAGAGTTTGTGCTCCAAAAAGAGCGTTTGCATTCCATGGAATTAACCAAGCACCTAAAGTTCCACTATCTTCTAATGTTCTAGAAAGATTTTCTGGAGCTAGATTATTTTCTTTATAAACTGGTTTCATCAATGTTCCCGGAACAATGATCGCTAGAAGCATTGAAGAACCTATCATATTTGTTAAGTAACCGATTGATAAAGTCGTACCCACAGTTCTCGTTCTAGATCCATTACATTTTTTTGCAAGTGAACTTACTAAAGCAGTTAATATACCTGATTCACTTAGCATCCCTGTAATTGCTGCAGCAACAAAAACAATTAAGAAAGAACTTACCATACTCATAATTCCTCCACGATTTAGCAGTTTATCTATATAGACAGTTCCTGTTTCTATGCTAAACCCATCATATAGAAAACCTAATAGCTTATCCAAACTATAGCCCTGTCTTATCATAGCCATAAACATTGCTACAAATGTACCGCCTAACATCGCAGAAATAGGAGGCACTTTTTTTATAATCATGTTAATAACCAAAACTATAGTAAAAAGTTCTAATATTCCTAGATTAAATATGTCGTTTAATCCATTAATTGTATTTGTAGCTATAGAAGGATCAAATGAGGCAGTGTCTATTGTAAAGAATCCCATGAATGTAAAAATTATTGCACTTAAAATATAAGCAGGGAGTGTTGTGACTGTCATATGTTTAATATGGGTCATCAAAGGTGCACCTGATATAGCAGCAGCTAAATTTGTAGTATCAGATAATGGAGACATCTTGTCACCAAAAGCTGCTCCTGAAATTACTGCTCCTGCAGTCATTCCTATAGGGATACCCAAAGCAGTTCCAATTCCCATCATTGCAACACCAGCAGTTCCAATAGTTCCCCATGAAGTTCCTGTAGCTAATGAAGTCATAGTACAAATCAGTAAAGCAGACAATAAAAATATTTGAGGAGAAATAACTTTTAATCCCAACACAATTATATATGGAACAGTTCCACTAGCAATAAAAGAAGCTATCAAAGTTCCAACAACTAAAATAATAAAATTAGCTTCCAACGATTCCATAACCACTTTCCAACCAAAATTTTGAACTTCTTTATAAGTATATCCAACCTTCATAATAAGAGGAACTGTAAAAAACCAAGCAAGCATGAACATGGTTTCTATGGCACCTCCAAAAAATAAAGACCCACCTAGAACAAAAACAAACACACTTGCAACAACAAAAGCTGCATAACCAACAGAAATCTTTTTTTCATGTTTCAACATATCGCTTCCCATAAATCCCCCTTTAAAATTAATAACTAATTACTTCCCTCAATATATCCTTTCCGCATCTAACACTATATTATATACTCTTATTTTTTTTATAAATAAAATATAGATATTATATCATACAAAATGCCTATTGTAATATTTGATTCTGGAATTGGAGGACTCACCATCCTAAAAGAGATACGAAAAATATTACCTAGAGAAAATATTATTTATTATGGGGATTTTTACTCCTCCATCAAATACCTGTACATCTCATCTTCTACATCCCTGTTTAACCTGCACTCTATCCCTACTACCGAGACATATTTTCCTTTTTTGTCTTTTATTCTCATCTCTTTCATCCCGTCTTCCTTAGGGGTCAGATCTCCCATATAGAAAAATTCTATCCCCTCATCGTCACTTTTTTTTACAAATAACGGCATCCTTATCTTTTGGTTTTTGATCACAGTCATATCCGGACTAGTTAATCTTCTTCTGGCTTTGGACATCCATTTAAATTCCGATCTGCTCAAAAAACCATGATCATAGATCTGCTCGTCCCCGTGATAGGTAATAAATACAGGACAGTTACCCAACTTTTCATTTACCTTATATCCTGCTATCCCTTGAGCAACCTCATTTTTTTCCCAGTTCAAAACCCTTATGACATCCTTTCTAGAATACTTCTCATAGAGGATAAACCCCTCATAAAAATTTTCTTTTTTATAGATCACATCATATGCCATTATGGAATAATTTAGGAGATCCAATAAAAAGGTCTTAAAAGTTTTATCCTTCAATGATTCTAAAAAATCCTCCTCTAAAGTAAAATTATTATTTTCTAATTTTACAATATTAAATCCATATTTCTCTCTCACTGTGACTAACTTCTTCTCCTTCTTCTCTGTAATAAATTCAAAGTTAATATTTTTATAGAGGGAATCTATCGTTTTTTCAGTCAGCTCATATCCATATTTTTTTAAGGTATCACCACTTAATTCTTCTACACCATAACTATTTTTCTCTATCAATTGAGATATCAACATCACTTCCTCTATCCTTTTGAGGTTGCAATATCTGTGGAGAAAAACTCCAATAATTTTTTCTCCCTTTCATCTAGGTCAGAAATCAGACCTTTTCCCTGAGAAACTATAAAATTATAGTAGGATTTAGAGTACCCTACATAGGTTTTCGGGTCTCTAGAATTCATCTCTATAAAATCAGTCATCATGGGTATCCTGCCCAGCTTATATTTTAAGAGTTCATAATCTTTTATAAGATCTTTTCTAGTCTTTAAGTTGGCAAGATTCAAAGCTTTAAATATCCTTTCCTTGGATATTCTGTCAAAATTAATGGTAGAACTTCCCGGAATTAAATTACTTTCATTGACCAACATCTTTTTTATCTTACTCTTATCAAAACTGGTATCCCCGTAGAGGGCTATGGGAATCAAATAATTATTATTGTAATTTCCTATAAAATCAATGACTGTAAGATATTTTTTCCCTCTGCTCTTCCGAAGACCCCTTCCCAACTGCTGGATAAATATTATGGCTGACTGGGTTGGACGGACCATTATTATCTGGTTTACCTTGGGTATATCTATCCCTTCATTGAAGATATCCACTGTAAAGATGTAGTCCAGCCTGTCTGTACCCTCTGATTCCAACTTCCTAATGGCTTTTTCCCTCTCTTCCTCTGTGTTTTCTCCAGTAAGAGCTACTGCTCTATAACCTCTTTCATTGAATAATCTGGATAACTCCTGACTTTCCCTCTTTCGGCTGCAAAATATCAATCCCCGGATAATTTTTTCATCTGCTCCATAAAACTTTGATTTTTCAATTATTCTTTCCACTCTCTCCTTTGAGGTCAATCTGGAAAAATTTTCATCTTCAGATACAAAATTATCCTCTACCACTATATCGGTAACTCCATAATAATGAAAGGGTACCAGCATCTCCTCCTCCAAAGCTCTATTCAATCTGATCTCATAGGCAATATTGTGATTAAATTGGTCAAATATATCAAAGCCATCTGTTCTTTCGGGAGTTGCTGTCATCCCCAATAAAAATTTAGGAGTAAAATAATTTAATATCTTTTGATATGTAGGAGCACTGGCCCTATGGGTTTCATCGATTACAATATAGTCAAAATGATCCTTTGAAAACAGTTTTAAATTAGATTCTTTGGAGATGGTCTGCACTGTAGAAAAGATAAAATCTGACTGGGTATCTTTTTCCTCCCCTGAAAATAATCCCAGGCTTTTATCTCTGCCGAAGATAGTTTTATAACTTCCCATGGCTTTTTTAGCTATATTTTTTCTGTGAACTATAAAAAGAAATTTCTTAGGATTAAATTTTTTCACATCAAAAGCCGACAGATAGGTTTTACCTGTTCCTGTGGCTGATATGAGGAGCCCTTTGTTCTGACCTTCCTTCCTCAAAATTTCTATATTTTTAAGGGCTTCCCTTTGCATCTTATTGGGTTCAATCCTATTTAAAAAAAATTCTATCTCCTCTTTATTTTTATACCTCAATGCCCTCTGGTGATCATATATTTTTTCGTAGATCTCTATATATTCAAGGCTTACAAGATATCCCTTTTCAAATTCTGAATTGGCTTCTTCCAAAACCTCCGAGATTAAATTTGAGTTATCCGATACAGTTACCATGAGGTTCCATTCCTTGTTGGTACAGAGTGCACTGGCAGTGAGGTTACTACTCCCCACTATGAGGGTGTATCGATTTTTATGTTTAAAAAAATACCCCTTGGCATGAAAATTCCCCTTGGTTGCTATACGAAGTTCAATATTTTCAAACTGTAGGAGAGTTTTTAGTGCTTCCGGTTGGGTAAAATCCTGATATTGGGACACCAAAACCTTTCCCTTTATTCCCCGCTTCCTCAGCTCCTCCAAAGTATTTATTAGCACAGCCACTCCGCTTTTAGTCAAAAATGCCACCGAAAAATAAAACTCATCACAGGTTCGGAGTTCATTCAAAAGTGTCGACAATACCTTTTTATTTTTTAATCTATTATTTGTTATTAACTGGGGCAGATATAGGTTGTTTGAACTATAATTTTTATCTATAAATCCAGTTTCCATAGATCTTCTTAATTCTTCATGGATAGATCCCATCTATATCCTCCTCTAACCTCACACTCATGTGATATATATTTATATCTCTTTACTATAAACTCCTTGCCATACAATTTCTTTGTATACTTCAGGATCTGTATCTCCCTCTGTTGAAAATAAAAGAACCTTCGAATTTTCATCCAACTTTAAATCTTCCTTCATTTGAGCATATTCAGGGTTGGTCATCACTTCAAATAATAATCCAGCTGTGACTGCTCCTGATTCTCCCGACACCACTCGATCATCGCCCTTAATAGGGTTTCCTAATATCCTCATTCCATTTGCAGCTACCCAGTCTGGACAAGATACAAATGCTGCCGAATGATTTTTTAATATTTCCCAAGCTATTGTATTTGGCTCACCACAAGCAAGACCAGCCATAATTGTTTGCATATCTCCACCAACAGATCTTATCTCTCCTACTCTTGCTGATTTATACAAGCAATCTGCTAAATTTGATTCTACTATTACAGTTGTTGGACAGTCATCACCATAGATAGATGCAAATACACCTTGAATTGCACCAGCAAAAGATCCTACTCCTGCCTGTAAAAATATATGGGTCGGTCTTTCTATTTTCTTTTCTTTTAACTGCTCTATTGATTCCAATGCCATAGTTCCATACCCCTGCATGATCCATGCTGGGATTTCTTCATAACCTTCCCACGCTGTATCTTGAATAACCACTCCATTATTTTGATTGGCATAATCAGTTGCAAGTCTTACTGCATCATCATAGTTTACCTCTGTGATGCTAGCTGTAGCACCTTCTGCCCTTATATTTTCAAGTCTTGTTATAGATGATCCTTTTGGCATATATACTACTGATTTTTGATTTAATTTATTAGCGGTCCAAGCCACTCCTCTACCATGATTTCCATCTGTTGCTGTAGTAAATGTAATATCTCCTAATTCTTTTTTTATATCCTCTGAAATTAGTTCTCTATATCCTAATTTAGAGATATCACAATCTAATTTAGAAGCCAGATATTTTCCCATTGCAAATGAGCCACCTAATACTTTAAATGCATTCAACTCAAATCTATATGATTCATCTTTAACATAAATTCTACTTAATCCAGTATAGTTAGCTAGATTATCTAGCTTAGCTAGTGGTGTTACTGTATATTGATCGAAGCTTTTGTGAAATTTTATAGCTTTTCCAACTTCTTCTTCACTTAAAAATTTTATAGACTCTTTTGGATTAGTTTTTAGAATATTATTATTTGTCCATTTGATTTTTTTATTCATACTTGATCTCCTTTTTTTATTTTTTTTACCCTTTTATAGGGGGAAATTCCTCCCTTATTATTTTAATAATATTCTAACATAGATAGAGCAAAAAAAAGGACCAAATTAATTTAGTCCCTTAAAAAAATTATTAAAAATTTGTTTTAACGGTTTCTCTTTCAATAATATTACTTTTAAATATCCTTCTAACTTTTTTATCTACTCCATTTATCTGATCAAATAGATCAATTACAGCATTTTGACAAATATTTTTAAAGGGCTGCTGAACTGTTGTAAGCTTAGGATCAAAAAAATCTACAATTTCTAAATTATCATGACCAATTACAGATATATCTTCCGGAATAGAAAACCCTTGTTTAATAAGTCCTTTAATAAGACCCAAAGCAACCTTATCTTGCTGGCAAAATACTCCATCTATAGTTTTAAAAAAACTTACTTTTTCAAAGGCTAATCTTTCGCCAGTTTTAAAATCCATTATATCTTTCATTATATAATCTTTATCAATTTTTAATTTAAACTCTCTAATCGCCTTTAAATAGCCTATAGTACGCTGAGAATAGTTTTTTAATTTTTTATTATCACTTGTGATAGTAGCAATTTTCTTACAGCCATTTTCTATCAAATACTCAGTCGCTAAATAGCCGCTGTGAACATTATCATTTGTAAATAGCTTCATTGAACCCCAATATTTATTTGGTTTATAATATACCAATGTATGTGGAATCTTATTTCTTTTCAAAGCTTCTATATCTTCTACTGGGATATCCCTGCAGGCAATTAGGAGTCCATCAACCTCTCTTCCATTGGTAAGTTTTTTTATATTACTTTTTATACAACTTCTACTATTTAAAGTATAAACCACCGCTTCATAATCCTGTTCTTCAACACCTTTAATAAGGTGTTCCTCTAAAGAACTAAAAAAATCTCTCATATTAAATTTATAGAAACCATCTGGAAATATTATTCCAATACGTTTCGTTTTTTTATTAACTAAATTCCTTGCATTTATATTACATTGGAAATTGCAGTCTTCAGCTATTTTTTTTACCCTGCTCATTGTTTTTTTCGAAACCAGTGGATTATCATTTAAGCATCTAGAGACAGTAGATTCACTTACACCAGCTATTTTAGCTATATCTTTTAATGTTATTGCCATAATTTAACCTACCTTTCTTTTATATATTTTAATAGTTCCCTATGAAATAGAGTATTATATACTGCAGTAAAAAAAATATTATTAATATCACTGAATATCTGTCAAATTCTAAAGGAAGTTTAGAAACACCTTCCTCTGACATGTCATTATCTGCAATCATCTTTTTTCTTTGACCTATAAGAGTGTATTTATATTTTTCATCTTCACTCTTATTTGATTTAAAAAAGTAACTAAATAGATAACCTATAATCGAAGTTATAACAAAACCAATTGCAGGATTCCATATCCAGCTTATATTAATCTGTTGACCTATAAAAAACGTAGCAACCATGCCACTTATTATTCCAACAGATACACCTTTATCATTACTTTTTACTGTAAACATTGCTAGGAAAAATGCTCCACACATAGGACCCGAAATATAGGAGATATATTTGCCAATAATATCTAATACAGATTTCATTGTCCCCGAAAACCCTATTAATGTAAACAATACTATAAGTATACCAAAAACAACAGAAATAATCATTGTATTTTTTAATGAAGTAACGTCTTTTTTAGTAGAAATAAATCTTTCATGGATATCCTTTGTGTAAACTGTTGTCATTGAGTTAAGCAATGAATCTATACTAGACATAGCCGCTGCAAATATTCCAGATATAATCAATCCAACGACTCCCACAGGGAGATGATTTGATATAAAATCTATCATAATATCGTTAGAGGAGGCAAAAGTTGCTCCCTTATAATAAATAAAAAGCATTACCCCCAATATCATAAAAGAAAAATATAATATATTCATAATAATGGCACTCACAAGAAATGAATTTTTTACCCCTTTATATGATTTTGATGTAAGAATCCTCTGTACCTGTCCTTGATCCAATCCAAAATATCGAACCCACATAATAAATCCGCCAATAAGAGATGCCCAAAATCCATTTGTAGAACTGATATTAAAACTAAAATCAATAGCCTGAAGCTTCCCCGCTTCCCTTGCCATTACAAAAGTTTCACCAATAGATAAACCTGTTGCTTTTAATATGAAGATAAGTGCAAATATCAATCCACCCCATAATACACCCATTTGAGTTGCGTCGGTCCATATAACTGCCTTTATACCTCCTAAAAGAGTATAAACTATAGCTACAACGACTATTATTATTACGCTTATTTTTATATCAAAATCAGTAAATTTATTTATTATAAGAGCAGGTATATAAACCATAGAACTCACTTGAATGAGAGAATTAATAATAAATCCAAAGACAGTTAAAGTTCTGCTATATACCCCCAATCTTTTTTCCATATATTCATATACAGATGTCAGTTTAAGATTATAAAATACAGGAATAAAAGTATAAAGAGCCACCATTATAGCTAATGGTACAGTGATATTAACCATAAAAGGTCCGATCCCACTACTATATGCCCATCCAGGTCCTCCTACAAAACCATTTGCACTGATCATTGTAGCTGCTACTGATAATCCTACAGGGAGCCACGGCATAGATCTTCCTGCCAAAAAATAATCTTCTTGCGTTTCATTTTTTTTCCCTAGTTTATAGCCAATAAATATCATACCTATCATATAAAATATGACAATCATAAAGTCAATTTTTAACATTCTTTCCCTCCTTTATTATAAGTATAAACAGGCTGACACTCGGTCAGCCTATTTTATTTAGATTATAGGTTAGGATTCATTATTTGTTGAGTTCTTTCAAAAATATCTAATCCTTGTTGTTTTAACCAATAAGGTAGATCAATCAATACCCAATTTTCAGTAAGTTTGTCCCCTTCTCTACAATAAACATCTACAACTTGCATATCTGCATGGATTCCTCCAGGCATTCCCAAGAATCCTCCAAGTGGAGTATTTGAAAGATTAGGCCATCCAAAGAAACAAGCAAAATCTCCTTCTGCAAATCTACAAACATGTCCATTAAACTTCTTATCTGTTAAGTTATTTCTAAATGGAAGCTGATGCTGCACTTGATATCTAGGAATAGTATAACTAGCTCCAATTCCTGCTGGTCCATACCAAACCATATCTTCAGACCATGATTTAGCTAATACTTCAGGAGGACACCCCATAGCTCCACTTTCATTTAATTCAGTCAAATCATCGATCATTTTATTAACTAATGCAAGGGTATCTACCCCACCTTGCTCAGGTGCATCTTCAAATAAAAGTCCATTATGATTTCGTGGCCCTGGATAGACAAAATATTGTCCTGTAGAAGGTGGCATTGGATTGACTCCTGCTTGTTGCATAAATCCGATAATATCTATAAATATTCCTGTCTTAGTTATTTTTCCTTCTTCAACACAACTAAATTCAGCATAACGTAAACTAATCATCTTCCCGGTAGGTCTGATTCCCATCCACTCTTTATCAAATAACCCCATGAAATGACCCATAGACATTACCCATTCCTCACCTCTTATTTCATTAGTTCCCCCAATGAAAATATCTTGTCTTCTCTGCATTCTAGTCAATGAAATTTTCAATGGAATCCAAAATTTTTCAGCTACTGCATCTGTAGAAGTTTGCTCTCTAAAGGGATATACCCCTTTCCAGTTATACTCTTTTCCTGTATGTTCTTTTAATACTGATGTAATAGTTTCAGGTGTGGCTTTTTCCATGGCTTCAAAGTAATTTCTCACTATTTTTTTAGTGTTTTGATATTTACTCATAGTATTCTCCTCTTATTTTTAATTTTCGTTGTGACATGTTTCTATTTTTTTATTTTTTACAAGAGTTTCAGGAAGGAAGAACCAAATTACAGCTCCTATTAATGCCACTACCATAACTATTGTAAAGACTCCTTTCATCCCCCAAGCTGTTGCTGCAACTCCTGCTATTAGTGGAAGTGCAAACGTTGAAACTATTCTTCCTCCATTAAATGATATTCCTGCTGATAGAGAGTTGAATTTTTGTGGAAATAATTCTGTATAATACGCTCCCCAAGCTCCAGAAAATCCAAAAGAAATACCTAATAAGAATGATAGAACATAAAATAATTTTATATCTCCTGCTCCTAATTTTGAGAAGAAGAATACCATTACAGATACAGATACCATTCCAATTAAAGGAGTTCTTCTACCAAATTTATCCGAGATAAATCCCCAGAAATTGTACCCGATAAGCTGTCCAATACCTTGTAATGAATATATAGAACCAGCAGTTGCTGCCGACATCCCTAATATCGTTGTTAAATATGTAGTAGCATTATTTGAATAACTAGAGTAAGCTACAAAGTTAGCTCCAGAAAGTAAGATAACCCCTAAACCAATGAAAAGATATTTACCCTTATACATCTCAAGGTAGTTGATCTTAATATTTTCTTTAGCAGCTTCCTCTCTCATCTTTTCCATATGAGCAGAATCATCAGGTACAAGGAAAAATACTAAGATAACACCAATAATTGGTGGAATTATAGCTGTCCATAAAAGAATTCTCCAATTAGCGTCTCCCAAAGCTCCGTATAATTGCCCTGCAAAAATCATAGCTACTGAAAAGGTACTTGTACAAATTGCAGCTAATTTCCCTCTATATTTCTGTGGAAACAACTCTGCAATTAAAGGTATAGCGGTTCCAAATACCCCACCTAAAGAAAATCCAGTTATAAATCTAGCTCCTCTCCACAAATTATGGCTGGTAGGATCTAATAAAGGTAAGAAAGTCATAGATGAAAAAAGCAAAGCTATCCCCATAAGAGTTTTCTTTTTTCCAAACCTTGTAGAACACATTCCAAATACAATCGTTCCAGGAATTGTACCAAAAGACATAACGGCAAAAATTGATGAAGCATTTTGCAAAGTAAATCCAAATTCATTGATAAGTGTCGGTCTTACAAAAGTACCAACCATAAAATTATAGCAGTAAAAAAAATAAATTGTTAGAATAGCTAAAAATGCGGCTATTCTACGTCCCATTGAAAAATCTACCCCCAAGATAGCTTTTTCTTCATTATTATTTTTCAAAATATTCCCTCCTAGTACTCTATAAAAAATAAAGTAGTTAAAAAAATTAATACATTTTATTTAGTAATTTTCTAATTTCTATTAACCTTGAATGAAATCATCGTCATTTTCAACGTAGATTTGTCTCAATACATCCAATCCATCAAAAGTAACCCATTCTTCGGCAATCATTCCTTCTTTAATTCTTAAATGATTTATGCCAAATATTTCAATTGGCTTTCCACTTGGTTGACCAAAGAATCCAATACCTTCATGCATTCCAGAAATTCTCCATCTAACCGATACATCCCAAGAGTCTTTTCCTGGAATCTCATTACAAGTTACTCTTTCTATCAGCGTTCTTCCATTAGGAACAGAAGCAAATAAACTTACTAAGAAACCTTGTAATTGACTTTCTCCAATAAGTTCTTTATTGCAAATAGAGTGAATTACAGTATTTTCTGTATAATATTCCCTAACTTTATTAAAATATCTATAGTTCCATACGTTTTCATACATAGAAAGTATAAAATTACCAATATCAAAATTTCCATTTTCATCCGTTATTTTATTTATTGTAAGTTCAGGAACAAACTGACCTTTTCTATTTTCAGCAAGGCCAAATCTTGATTGTAGTGCAGGGGCTTTTGTTTTAAATCCTTTAGCCATTCTCTTCGCTACCTCAATTGGATCAAATCCTAGTTGTTTAACGATATAAAGATTATCTCTTACCAACCATTCTTCTATGATTCTATTTTTATAAATTTTACAATCAACAGTTGTTCTAAAAAATACTTTTTTACCTGTTGCAGGTCCATAACCACTGTCCCCAAGATTTGTAGCATTAGATATAATTCTATGTGAAGAATAGTAAGTGTTGTCAGGATCTGCAGCCCACACTACGTTTTCTCCGACTAATCTTCTATCTGGGAAAGCATGTAATGTTTGAAGTGTATTTGAAACGACATCATTCATTCCTTGTAGATTAAAAGATCCACAGTGCATTGTTACGTCATCGTGGTATGTATCATAGATAACTCCTATTCCCCTTTCTTCCCAAATATTGTGAGTTATTCTCATAATATAGTCTACAAAATCACAATATTTCTTATCAAAACCTTCCATGTCTTGTTTAACTATTGTATTTTTAGATAGTTCATTATACGAGTGAAAATGAACTGGTGTAACTTCACTAGTTTCTCCAAAAAAAACTTTTCCTGTTGGGTGAGTTTTAATTTTTGGTTTTACGGCTTTACTAGTTGTATCCTGTTTAATACCTATTACCTTTTCTACTTTCTTTTCCATGTTATTTTCTTTCAATTCCATTTCCTCCTTGTTTTTTGCAAACGATTGCAATAAAAAATAAAAAAATAATAAAAACGTTCTTTTCATACTAAAACATTACAATATAAATGCTTAGAAGTCAAATAAATTTCAAAAATTTATAAATATTTTGAAAGCGTTTGCAAAATTAAGAATTGTAAATTAGAAAACATCAAATTTTAGAATACAGTAACTAATCTATTCTAAAAATCTATTTTTTTTTTTCCAAATTTAAAAAATTAAGTAGTATACTATTAATAGTAACCACACATTCAATTTAAACTAAAGGAACATCTACAATATTAAACTCAAAATATCATCTAAAATAATGGAGGATTTAATTGAAAAAAAGCTTAGAAAATTCTAGGAAAAAATGGTTCTTTTCTCTTGTATGCATAATGACCGTTACCTATATAAGTTCTTATACTTTGGTTGTTATTCCAGCTCTTAAAAAGCTAACAAGGAAAAATATAAACAGGATATAAATAAATTATTTTCATTTACATCACAACAATTTGATTATCTTTCTTCTATTCTAAAGAATAGCTCCGAGTGGGATACGCTATACGAAAGTATTGACGGTACTATGAATAAGGTGGGTAAAGAAATATTTTTAAATAATCTTTTTAGAGTGGGGTCGCTAAAACGCCTTGGATTAGATTATATTGCTATCTATGATAATAAACAAAACGAGTTTATTAATTATTCTTTTCCCGAAACAAATATAAAAAATGTCATCTCATTAAAAGGTAAAAAAAAAAAATTAGCCATTAGCCAAATGGTAGAAATCGATCCAAAACAGTCTCTGGATATATGGATATAGCTGAAAAAGCCTATATGTTTTTTCCCCATCTTATTTTAAAGAATGACGGTACCGGCAAATCCGTTGGACATCTTTTATTTATCAAAGAGGTAGATGAAGACTATATATTTAATTTAGAGATAAAAAATAATTTATCTTTAAAACTTTATATATGGTGGTCGTGTTTGTCAAACAGTTTATGAAAAAACTTAAGCAATTTTTTGAGTACTAAAATATACCTTAGCAGGTGTTTCATAATCTAAAGAACTATGTCCTCTATCGTTATTATAAAAATTAATATACCTTTTTA
>NZ_JBAHZY010000146.1:0-28883 GCF_037132775.1 Psychrilyobacter sp. | reverse complement strand
CCCATCTAGTATCTATCCTGTCAGACCAGTATCCCACCAAGGGATCTGATATCATATCTACAGATCTCGATATAATCAATGCTAAAGATATTAAGATCGGTGCCATTATCGGTGTCAATCCTGAATTTTCAGGGGGCAGATAATAATACAACACCCACTGAGCAAATATTTGATCCACTATGGCGTAGCTGACTCCTATTCCATAAAATATTTGATATTTTAAACTTAATTTTGTTTGTTCCAATTTTTTCCCTCCTTATCTTAATTCTTTCCTTGTTGTCGTTTTCCTGATTGACGAATATGAAATTTAATTCTAACTAAAAGAAAATTACAATGTCATAAGGAAAACTATCGTTATAGTATTTGTGTTTTTATTTTATAAAAAGGAAGAGTTATTCTATTATTATTGGAAATTTTCTCTCCTCATAGGGATTGATTATCCCGTATATCCTGTCACATTTTATCTCGAAATTTAGGAGTTCCCTTTCCCTTTCATCTAAGATCAGGCTGACATTTTTTAATCCTGATAAGGATTTTATTCTCAAAATCTCTTTTTTTTCCTTGAGATATCTACTTCCTAACTTTGAAAATCCTAATATTTTTACATATGTTATTCCAGCTTTAGTTTCATCTATTATTTTTTTATCTATCTTCAAAAGAATATGAGCCAACACCCTTTGAATCCTTCCATTGGTATATCTTTTGGTCATCAAGTTTTTATAAAATTCATGAAAATCCGGATATTTTACCGCCATCTCAAAAACCCTATTATCTAAACCTATCTCCATATCAGCAACAAATTTAAGTTCCTCATAGTTATTTATAATCTCATACCTCAACAGAGGATAAAAATTTTCTAAATAAGTAGGAGTGCCTAAAAGGTTGTGACTTTCTACGGGCATTACTTTTTTTATCTCCTCTATCCTGCCTTCCTTTATCATCGCTCTTATGGCAGTCGCACTAGTAATCTCATCTATGATCTCCTTGTCATGATATCCTACCGCCTTTCTTTCTATCAGCCTCACTTTTATAGATGAACCTAATTTTCTGATGGCTTTGATGTATTCTACTCCTAGTATATCGTTGGGTCTCAAGATACCTTTTTCTCCTAAAAGTTCCTCTATAACAGAGCTTATAGCATTGGGGTAGGACATTCCCTCCCCCATCTTTTCTTTTATTTTTTCAGCCACAAGTATTTTTTCATCTATCTGTAGATAGGCAATTTTTTTTAATTTTTCTAAGTCCGAAGATTCTGAACCAAAAACTAAAGTTGCCGCCCCTAGTTTGTCTAAGATATCCACAGCTCCATGGGAAAATATTTCTGCTGATTGAACTGAATAAAATACAGGCAATTCTACCACTAGATCTACACCATTTTTAAGTGCCATATGAGCTCTCGTCCACTTATCATATATTGCAGGTTCCCCCCTCTGTAAAAAATTACCACTCATGACTGCTATAACTAGGTCACCATTTTTTTTAGCTTCCATCAAATGAAGTTTATGCCCATTATGAAATGGATTATACTCTACTACTATTCCTGTTGCTCTCATTCTTCTCTCCTTTTTAACTCGAACTAAAACCGTATATATTAATTGATTCATTGACCTATATAATTTAAAACCTTTCTTTATGCCACCAAGGGTATACGAATATTAACTATTTTTAATAGTAATTTTCTATTCTTTTTACTCATCACCACTATTATACATAATTTTTTTATATTCTTATATATATTTTAAAAGTATTGAAGATATTTAGTATCTATATTATAATGACTTGGTTGTTTGAAAACATTGCTTTGCGATAAATTAATATTTTTTATCAGTCATAAGGAGGACATCATGTTAATAGCATTTGATATTGGAAACACCCATATTGTCACTGGAATCTTAGATGACAAAGGAAATTTAATCACTAGTTTTAGAATTGCTACCAAGGATAACATCACCGAAGATGAACTTTTTTCATATTTGAAAAACATTACTGATTTCAATGAAATCAAATTGACCAATGTCTGTGGAGTCATCGTATCTTCTGTAGTCCCTGGACTTATTAGGATCTGTGATTATTTGGCAAAAAAATTTTTTAATTTATCACCATTAATTATAAATCTAGATCTTGAGCTACCTTTTAGTTTCAAAGAAGGGTTAAATAATTCTGGATTCGGAGCAGACAGAATTATAGATATAGTACAAGGATTAAAATTACATCCAAATAAAGATCTCGTGGTCTTTGATTTCGGGACAGCTACTACCTATGAGATCCTTATAAATAAAATCTATGTCGGAGGCGGAATTCTTCCAGGAATAAATATGTCTATAAATTCCCTCTTTGGAAACACAGCTCAGCTTCCAAAAGTTAAATTTGAGAACCCACATACCATAGCTGGAAGAAATACAGTTGAACAGATTCAAGCTGGAATTTTTTATGGGTATACTGGGCAGATCAAAGAGATCATTAGAAAGATCAAGGAGATCTATCCAGAGACCTATGTTATTGCCACTGGTGGACTAGGAGAGATTATCAGTAAGGAAGTCAACACTATAGACGAATATCTTCCAAACCTAAGTATCCAAGGGATGTATTCTCTCTGGCTAGAAAACAAGTAAATGACCTCACCTCTCCTAATTTTAGGAAGGTATTTTTTTACAAACTAACATTACTTTTCTTAATCTACCTCCATTTTTTATTTGATTTTAACAAGGAAATATTATTTTTTATAGGTATACTATTAAAGCTAAAAAAATTGGAGAAGTTAAGGATATAATTTAAAAAACCGGTCACAACTTACACTAATTAACTCGAAAAAAAGTTAAATTTTAAATTTACGGAAGGGTAATTTATAAATTACCTAGATAGTTTCGCTATATGCGATAGGGGGGATTTTATGTCTGATAGAAAAATTATAGATAGCGAGGAGTTACTCCGTTTAATCAAGAGCAATACTAGAAAAAACAAAGATGAGGAGGGAGACTTAGACTACGATATATTTGTCGGTTTTGACGATGGTACCTATGAAGGAATTGAAGTCGATAGCAGTTATCATATCTTAGTTAGGAATGAGTTTTTATTTATTTCTCAGGTTAAGGAATTTTTAGAAATATGGGATGGGGGAAATCTGGAAAAAGAGGGAGAAAATGCTACTTGGTTTATCTCTGATTACTTCTCCGATGGAAATATCTATGAATTAGAAGATGTAGGCAGAGTGTTCGAAGAGTATATTGTCAAGGAAGATAAATTTATTGTAGTAGAAAGTCACTATGAACTTTTTAAAACTATGATTGAAAATCCAGGAAAAAGCATTGTAGTAGAATGGAGCAGATAAATTTTATAATTTCCTAGATAATAAAAAAAGTAGTCTTAGGACTACTTTTTTCTTATAAATTAATTATCCTGTTATAGCTTCTACTGGACATGATCCTGAACATGCTCCACAGTCGATACAAGCATCTGAGATTTCATATTTTCCATCTGTGTCTGCTGAGATTGCTGCTACTGGACAAGTTCCTTCACATGCTCCACATCCGATACAAGCGTCTTTATCAATAATATACATAAGTGTTACCTCCTAAAAATTTAATTTAACTTATTCATAATATACTCTAAATATTTCTATATGTCAACACTTTTTTTCTTCTCTACCCCTTGTTTTCACTAGGTTTGTTTGGGTTTCAAACTATATACAAATCTTTCTTTCTCTATAATATATTAGAGTACATATCTTTATTTATTAGTAGAAAAAATCAGAACGGCCTAAGTAGAAATTCTACTTAGGCCGTTCTGATTTTTAAATATATCTTTATTTTATCTTACCCTTGGTTTTACAAGTTTTAGCACTGGAGCATCCTCCACATTTAGATTCACCCTTAAATGATTTAAATACACTTCTCAAAGAATAATATGAGATGCCTACTATTATTAAACTCAAAAATACAGTTTTCATCTTGACTCCTCCTTCTTAACTCTCTCTGATTCTCTCTCTTTCTGTAAAGATAGAGAGAGTTTTATTACCCTCGCTCTAATCTAAAGAGAGGGAAGGGAGAGTTCTAAATAAACAATCTTCCTATTTGATATACCAATATAGATGCAATATATGGTACTAAGATCAAGAATCCTGTTATAAACCACATAAATTTATTTCCAAACTCCTGCTTTATAGCTGCTAAGGTAACTACACAAGGAACAACCAACAAAATAAATACCATAAATGAATATGCTTTTAATGGTCCTTCTTTGTCTCCAGCCCATAAATTTGCTACTGCTCCTACAACTCCGACGCCTTCTTCTTCTACAGTCTCTGCATCTGGGGTCTCAAACAACCCACTTATTGCTCTTACATCTACTACCCCTAAGAATGAATCCTTTAAAGCAAATCCTAAACTTATAACCTGTTCTGTTACATCTTCTCTGAAAGTAGTTACTTCTTCAATTTCACCTTCGCTGCTCTCTTCTTTAAGAGTTAATACTTGAGCCATAAATCCTACCACAACTTCCTTAGCTGCTATACTAGGTATAACTGCAGCTACCGCTTCCCATCTGTCTCCAAAACCTGTTGGTTTCATAATAGGGGCTAGTACTTTTCCAAACTTTGCCATATATGAGTTTTCTGTATCTCCATGATTTGGGAAATAAGTCAATGCCCATAAGATTATTAAAACTCCCATGATTACTGTTGTAGCTTTCTTCAGGTATGATCCGGTTCTTGTGAATGCTGATCTGGTTATCATCTTCATACTTGGTATTCTATATGGTGGCAACTCTATTAATAATGCTCTATCGTCAGTTTTAAAATATTTGTGTTCTTTAAAAGTTAAGCCAACTAATATAGCTACAAAAATTCCTAAGAAATATAAACTCATCACTATCAACCCAGCACTCTTACCAAAGAAAGCTGCTGTAAATAATCCGTATACTGGTAATCTTGCACCACAAGACATAAACGGTGTCATTAGAGCCGTCAATCTTCTAGAATTTTCATCTTCTAAAGTTCTAGTAGCATAGATGGCAGGTACTGTACACCCAAATCCTAACACCATTGGTACAAATGCCTTTCCATTTAATCCCATAGTTCTCATCAACTTATCCATTAAAAATGCTACTCTGGACATATACCCGCTTTCCTCTAATATAGCCAGGAAGAAATATAAAAATAACATCAATGGAACGAAGACTAATACTCCACCAACTCCTGCAACCAATCCATCCAACACAAATGAATTTAACCAATTTGGAGTTCCTTCTACAAGGATTCTAGCATATTTACCAATAAATCCATTTATAAATCCATCTAACCAGTCCTGTAATGGAGCTGCACCATTAAATACCGTTCCCATAAGACCAGCCATTAATATTAAAAATATAGGCAGTCCCAAAACTTTATTGAGTAAGATCTTATCTACCTTATCTGTGAAATCTAACCTTGATTTCATTGATGTTTTCAATGTGTGCAGGAGGATCCCCTTTACAGCCCCATACCTGCTCTCTGCAAATATAGTTTCTACATTTTCATCAAATTTATCCTCTATCCTCGCAATAGATTCCCCTACTAAATCAATCTTATTTATTCCGTACCCCTTTAACTTCCCTAAGAAATAATTGTCACCTTCCAATAATTTTATAGTTGTAAAATCCATAGAGTATTTTTTCATTACAGTAATAAATTCATCGTTGTTTTTAATAAATTCCTCCACTTTTTTCATCTCTGATTCTAAAAACTTATCAAATCTCAATTCATATTTAGAGTGTACCTGTCCTTTGTGTTCTTCTGCTACCAGTAAAGCTTTTTCTAATAGCTCATTTAGCCCTCTATTTTTTAATGCACTTGTTGGAACAGCTTTCATCCCTATATGCTCCTCAAAATGCTTCAATTCCAATTTATAGTTTAATTTTTCAAATTCATCTATAAAATTTAATGCCATTATCATAGGTTTACCCAGTTCTTTCAATAGCATAGTTAGATATAGATTTCTATCTAAGTTGGTTGAATCCACTACATTTATTACTACATCTGGGCTCTCATCTATGATATAGTCACGAGTAATTTTTTCCTCCAAGGTATATGGACTGAGGGAATATACTCCTGGCAGATCCACTAATTTAATTGTTTGACCCTTATATTCAAATTGTGCCTCTTTTTTTTCGACTGTAACTCCCGGCCAGTTCCCTACCTTTAGGGATGAACCTGCTATCTCGTTTATCAATGCTGATTTACCTACATTTGGATTTCCTGCAAATGCCATCTTTATCATTTCTTATCTCCCCTATGACGACTTTTAGCCGTATTATATTTTTTTTCCTACTTAATATTTATTTAGTTTCTATAACATCTTTTATTTCAATATAATCAGCATCTTCTTTTCTGATAGCGATCCCTGTGTTCTTTATTAAAAATTGCTGAGGATCTCCTAGGGGAGCATTTCTTTCTAATTTAATAACTTCTCCAGATGTTATCCCCATATCTGTCAGTCTTTTTTTCAGTGCTCCTAATTTCCCTATCTTTACAATTACGGCTTTTTCCCCTCTGTTCAATTCTGTTAATTTCATCCTGCCCTCCAGTATATATTTTCTGTTTAAATTTGTTGTTCAATGTTATATTTTGAGTCTCAAAATATTTTATTTAAAAAAAAGGGCTCATCCCTATATTTCATCTACGATAATTTTATTTGCTAGCCCAAATCCTACTGCATATTTTGAAGTCTTTGTTTTAAGGATTACATCTCCTCTATAGCTTCCCTGAGTGATACTGAGACATTCTCCCACACAAATTCCCCGGTCTAAAAGTTTACCCTTTGCTCTATCTCCACCTAATATTTCAACAACTTTTAATGTTTTGTCTAATGTTGCAAATGTTATTGGATAAGCCATAAGATCCCTCCTAGGAGTCATTTTAAACTAATGATTTACTTTCAAAGTAAGTCTATCAACTTATCAAACATTTGTCAAGAATAAACTTTGAAAATAAAAGTGTTTTTATCTCCATATATTTTTTTAAAATATTTTAATTTTTTTCACTAAATATATGGTAGGATAAGCTTAAGCTTGATTAAAAACTTATAACCAATGACTAAAAATGAAAAATAGAACGCTGATGCTATGCATATACAGATAATATAAAGATGAACACAGATTTAATTTTTAGATCTTAAAAAATCGGTGAATATCCGTTAAATCAGATTTGATCCATATTCTATGAATTATTATAAATCTAATGACAAAAATCAAAAATGCTAGTTATAATCTAGTTAACCACAAAAATTACCTAGACAAAAATATAAAATAGGGGGAACATTATGTTTAGTAAAGAAACTTATATTGAAAGAAGAAAAAAATTAAAGGAAGGATTTAAAAAAGAAAAAAAATCAAGCTTGATTCTTATTACCGGAAACGGTGAAGCTAGTATGGACTATTTAGACAATACCTATGATTTTAAGCAAGATAGCAGTTTTAGATATTATTTCGGCATCGACCGGGCTGATATGTTTGGTCTTATAGATTTGGATAATGATAAAGATTATATCTTTGGATATGACTATACTATCTCTGATGTCATATGGATGGGGTCCCAAATCTCTTTAAAGAATGAAGCTATTAATTTTGGAATAGAAAATACAGGATCATACAATGATTTAAAAATATTTTTAGAAAATAATAACGATAAACAGGTCCATTATCAGCCTCAATACAGGGGAGATAATATCATCACCCTAGGAGAACTTTTAGATAAAACTTCTTATGAGATCAAAAATGAGAGTTCTGAAGAACTTTGCTATGCTATAGCTAATCAGAGAAACTATAAATCTCCTGAAGAGATTGAAAAGATAGAGGCAGCAGTCAATATTACCCATGCCATGCACTTAAAAGCCATGCAAACTGCAAAGGTCGGGATGAAGGAATACGAAGTTACAGCAAAGATTCAAGAGATTGTTTTAGGCAATCACTGTACTAATAGTTTTCCTACTATCTGCTCAACTAACGGTCAAACTCTCCACAACCACTATCATGGCAATACCCTGGAAAGTGGAAGGATGCTCCTTATCGACTGCGGAGCAAAATCTGACTCAGGTTATTGTGGAGATATGACTACTACTTTTCCTGTAGATCCAAAATTTACTCCTAAACAAGCTGTTATCTATAATATACTGATAGATGCATACGATCATGCTGAATCTATATTGAAAGCAGGAATCACATATAAGGAAGTTCATTTGGCTACTTGTTTTAAAATTGCAGAAGGACTGCAGTCTCTAGGACTTATTGTAGGAGATCTCGATGAAGTTGTAACAAACGGTGTCCATGCACTCTTCATGCCCCATGGATTGGGTCATATGATGGGGATGGATGTACATGATATGGAAAATTTCGGTGAAGTTATTGTGGGGTATAACGGAGAAGAGAAATCAACCCAATTTGGATTATCTTCACTTAGAATGGGGAGGGTTTTAGAGGATGGATTTGTTTTCACAGTGGAACCGGGAATCTACTTTATCCCCGAGCTTATCAAGAAATGGAAAGATGAGGGGATTAATTCTAAATTCTTAAATTTTGAAAAAATTGAAGAATATCTAAACTTTGGTGGAATGAGATATGAGGGAGACTATGTTATAGAAAACGGAAGATCTCGTAGACTGGGATTGAAGATGCCTAAAACCGTTGAGGAAATAGAAGCCGAAAGAGCTAAAGCCTACACTAAATAGTTTGAAACATTGGAGACGGAGATACACCGAGGAAAAATATTGGACACAGAGGTTCCCAGAAGGAGCTCTGTGTCCAATATTTTTTTCATAAATTTCTCCTCTAAAATATAATCTGATCCAATTTTTTCGACCCTATAAAATCATAGGGAAAGACCATAAATCCACCGTCACTATCTAAATCTAAATCATACCCAAGCTCTTTTGCGGTAGTATAGTATATATACCATACATACTTTGAGCAATAAAAACTATTAGTATTTTTTCTTCCACTTATAAAATATCCTTTATCGGTATATTTTTTCACATTTTCCACAAACAACTTTTTAAATTTTTCATCAAAATGTTTATATCTGAGCACCATAACCTCTCTGTCTTCATATAGCCAAGAATAGGTATCGATCTCATAATATCCTACTCCTAATTTCGGATAATCACCCATGGTATCTTTTCTCACCACCATAGCCGAATGTCCATACCATCCAAGGGGGTCCTTCACCACCTTATTCTTTATTATAATATCTCCTACTCTTAATTTTTCTGTTCTATATCTTACCCTTTTTATATCCTGCCATTCCCTCTCCACAGGTATACTGGCACAAGATGTAAAAGCAAATAAAAAACTAAACAAAATAAAGATTTTAATAAATTTATTTTTCCTTGAAATATATGAATGCTCCATTTCTACCACTTAGATCCCCGTCCCTTCTATAAGAATGAAATTCATCTCTATAAGTACAACTATTAGAAATTATTATATTTTCTTCCCTTATTCCCAATGTCAACAATATCTGTTTATTAAATTCTATATTATCATAGTAGTATCTATCTGATTTTATAGAAAACACCAACCTTGTCATCACTTTCCCATACCGTCCATAGTAAGCTTCAAAGAACTCCTCTCCTACCAGGTAGTTATTCACGGATATTCCTATTCCCAATCCGATTATAATGTCTTCCACTGAAGATCCGTATTCAGAGATCATCTTTTCTATCATATTTTTTTGGATCCCGTCAAAGGCTCCCTTCCACCCTGCATGGCAGAGTCCAATCACCTTATTTTTCTTATCATAGGCATATATTGGCAGGCAGTCTGCATACTGGGTAAATAAGACCAATTTTTTATTTTTGGTAATAAATCCATCGGTATCTAAGTAGAGATCTTTTATCTCATCTCCTATTACCGCTATATTTATAGAATGGGTCTGACCTACAAAAACTATAGTTTTATCCTCTATATCCAAAAGTTTTTTTATCCTACCTTTAGATATCAAATCTTGCTTTATTCTCCTGCTATCTATCAGATCTTTGGTAGTATAAACTGTCCCTATACCCAAATCATTAAACTCCTCTATCTCGTAGTATTTATCTTTTTTTATAAAAATTTCATTCCCTCCTGCTAACCTTTAAATTCTAAATATAGCAAAAGCAGAATTCCAAAGGAATTCTTCTTTTGCTAATATTACTACATTCTATCTACTGTTTTCATTCCTAATAATCCTAATCCCTCTTTTAGAATTTTAGCTGTTCTATCTGCAATGAGTAATCTAGAGTATAAGATCTCATCCTCTTGATTTAATATCGGGCAGGCATTATAAAAACTATTGAATTTTTTAGCCAATTCAAATAAATAATCTGTGATCAAGTTTGGCTTATATGTTGTAGAAGCCTTGAGTACTGATGCTGGGAATTGATTCATATGCAGTGCCAATGTTTTTTCTGATTTTTCTATAAATTTAATTTTGGCATTTTCATCTAAGTTTTTAGAAGCTTCTGCCCCTTTTCTGAGGATAGATTGGATTCTAGCATATGTATATTGTAAATAAGGTCCTGTGTTTCCTTCAAAACTTAAGATCTTATCCCATTCAAATATTATTGCACTCTGTCTATTTTGAGAAAGGTCAGCATATTTAACTGCTCCTGTTCCAACTACTTCTGCAATAACTTCTTTTTCCTCAGTGGAAAGTGTCGGGTTTTTTTCCTCTACTACTTCCAATGCTCTTTTTTTAGCTTCGTCTAACAGCTCCTCTAATTTGATTACATTTCCTTTTCTAGAAGAAAATATTCCATCAGCAAATCTCATTATTCCAAACCATATATGCTGCTTTTCGATATCCCAACCCATCATTTCAGTTATTGCAAAAAACTGCTTAAAATGATCCTGTTGTCTTTCATCGGTTACATAGACCAATTTATTTACATCATAGTTCTCTTTTCTGAATTTAACTGTAGCTATATCAGAGGTAGCATATAAAAATGCACCGTCTCCTTTTTGCACCAAACATGGATTTAACTTTGTCTCCTCAGGGAAAAATACAACCTGAGCTCCCTCAGATTCTACAGCTATTTTCTTTTCTTTTAATTCCTCTATAACTCCCGGCATTATATCGTGGTAGTGAGACTCACCAAAATATGTATCAAATTCAATATCTAATCTCTTGTATACCTTATTATATTCATTTAACGATACCTTTATAAACTCCTTCCAAAGTCTATAGTTTTCCTCGTCACCATCATGTAGTTTTTTTAATTCCAATCTTGCCTGATCGTTTAACTCCTCATTGTGCTCTGATTCCACAGCAAACTTAACATATACTCTCTCCAATTCATCTATAGGAGTTGCCTTATATGCCTCTTTATCCAACCAGTTTCTATATCCAATGATTAGTTTTCCAAACTGCGTTCCCCAGTCACCGATATGGTTGTCAGCTACTGTATTATATCCCAAGTGATTATATATTCTCTTGATAGAGTCTCCTATGATAGTGGATCTAAGATGACCTATATGCATCCTTTTGGCAATATTAGGAGAAGAATAATCTATGATTACATCTCCATGGGTATCTAAAAATGAAAAATCATACTTTTCAGTAGTCATGGTATTTATTCTTTTTCCTAAATATTCTTCCTTTAAATATATGTTAATAAATCCAGGTCCTGCTATCTCTAACTTCTCAATGATCTCATTTTCTAAGAATCCCTCTACTAGTTTAGTAGCTATGGCTCTTGGATTATTTCCTATTATTTTAGAATTCATCATGGCAAAATTTGTTTGGAAATCTCCAAATTTATCATTTGCAGTTGGCTGAATATCAATTTCCTTTAATCCCTCTACCCCTTCAAATGATTTTTTTACCATTTGATTAAATATACCTGCTATCTCTTTTTCAATAAGTAACATATTTTCAACTCCTATTTCTTCCAATTTTATAATTTATTTACTTTATATTTTAACATATTTAATTAGAATTTTTGATTTTTTTTAGCTATATATTTTTAAAATTAAAACCTTAGAAAAAAATTGTCATGAATTACACGAAAAGATATAAATCAAACAATCTGTCAACGCAGAGACACAAAGATCTCTGAGGTTCTCAGATAATTTTTGATTTTTATATCAAAAAAGAACCCTTTCGGGTTCTTTTAAAATTTTATTAAAATAAAATTAGTTTTTCTTTGACTCTTCAAACTTAGCCCAGATTCCAGCTTTAGTTAATAAAGATTTAACGGTTCTTGTAGGTTGAGCTCCGTTTCCTAATAATCTTAAGATCTCTTCCTCTTTTAATACTACTTTAGAATCTTCTAAAGGATAGTAGTTACCTAAGTAAGCTATAGCCTTTCCATCTCTTTTTTGTAATGCTTCCATTGCTACTACTCTGTAAACAGGTCTTTTCTTGCTTCCTAATCTAGTCAATCTGATCTTTAACATAATTAATTCTCCTTTTCTCATTTTAATTTATTTAATAATTTATTATAATTTGTGTATTTAAAACGGTAACTTAAATCCTTTACCCATCTTCGGCATCCCAGGCATTCCCTTTCCACCACTAAACATTTTCATCATACCCTTCATCTGTTCAAATTGCTTTAACATCTTGTTGATGTCGTGAACTTGGGTAGCTGATCCTCTAGCTATCCTTTTTTTTCTACTAGAATTTATAATCTTAGGCTTTCTTCTTTCTTCTATAGTCATAGACTGGATAATTGCCTCAGTTTTTTTCATCTCTTTTTCTGCTGGAGCTAGATCTCCTAGATCCCCTACTCCCGGTAACATTTTCAAAATATTCCCGATTGGACCCATTTTCTTTATATTTTGTAATTGCTTTAGAAAATCTTCTAAATCAAATTCTTGCTTTCTTAATTTTTCTTCTAGCAACCTGGCTTCATCTTCACCTATGGCACCTTGAGCTTTTTCAACTAAGGAAACTACATCTCCCATTCCCAAAATTCTGGACACCAGTCTTTCAGGATGAAACAATTCGATATCCTCTAATTTTTCTCCTGTACCAATAAATTTGATCGGTTTTCCTACCACTGCTTTGATCGATAGTGCGGATCCGCCTCTAGTGTCTCCATCTAATTTTGTAAGTACTACACCATCTATATTTAAAGTTTCATTGAAACTACTCGCTAAATTAACTGCGTCTTGACCAATCATTGCATCCACAACTAATAGGATTTCTTGAGGTCTGACTTTTTTTCTTATTTGATTTAATTCTTCCATAAGGTTTTCATCTATATGAAGTCTTCCTGCTGTATCAAGGATTATGTAAGTTGCTTCCTCTGCTCTGGCTTTTTTTACCCCAACTTCACAAATATTTACTGCATCCTTACTTCCTTCTTCATAGTATACTGGTACACCGATTTGGTCTCCCAACACTTGAAGTTGTTTCATAGCTGCCGGTCTATATATATCGGCTCCTATTAAAAATGGTTTCTCTCCATTTTTTTTCAAATACTTAGCTAATTTTGCTGCAAAGGTAGTCTTACCTGCCCCTTGTAATCCAGCTAACATAATTATTGTAGGACCTCTGTGAGCTTTAGTCAGTCTTGCATTTGTCCCACCTAGCAGTTCTGTTAATTCATCATTTACTATCTTTATGAATTGCTGTCCTGGATTGATACCGTTAAGAGTATTTTCTCCTACAGCTTTTCCCTTTATCTTATTTACAAGATCTTTTACCACACGATAGTTAACGTCAGCTTCTAATAATGACAACCGTACTTCTTTTAGGGCAATCTTTATATTCTCTTCTGTTAATTTACCATGTCCCCTTATTTTTTTAAATATTCCTTGGAATTTACTTCCTAAATTATCTAACATAGAACACCTCTTATATATCAAAACTTGCTATTAAGCTGTCTAACTTTGCTTCACTATAATTTGCCTTCAGTTCTTTCAAATCATCCCTTATTTCTTTCTCTCTATTTAAGAAACCTATCTTTTCTTCGTATCCCTTTAAAATTTTTATTCCCCTTTTGATATTATCATAGACTGCTTGTCTACTAATACCGTGAGATTTCGCAATTTCCGAGAGGGAAAAGTCATCTTCAAAGTGCTCTTCCATATAGGTTCTTTGTTTTTCGCTTAAAAGATTGCCGTAGTAACCTAATAATATTGAAACCTCTAAAAATTCTTTTAATTCCATCAATTTACCCCTGTATTATAATATATTTTCAGCACTCTGTCAAGTGTTTTTTCTTTACATTAAAACTATTATATCAAACTTCTCCCAGTATCTCAACTTTTAATTTTTTTTACACCAATTTACACGGATCTAAAACATTTTTTCTTGGTTATAATCTAAAAATAAAAATCTGAAATATGATATAATAACAATAAAAAATATTTTCAATTGGGGGTCGAAATGACATTAAATAAAATACTTAAAATAGCTTCCTATGCAGGCAAAATGATCTTAGAAAACGGAGGTGAAACCTATAGAGCCGAAGATATTGTCTCTCGAATTTGTGAAATTCACAATACCACTGCAGATTGTTTCGCTACCTTGAGCGGAATCATAGTAGCAGTAACAAAGGATGATGAAACTCTATCAACTGTTATCCGGATAAAATCTAGGACGATAAATTTAGAAAAAGTTCACCAAATAAATAACCTTGCCAGAAATAAAGAAAAATATAATTGCGATGAATTTATGGAACATCTTAAAAACATCGATAAATCTCCTAGATATCGTATTTCTTTTAACATTTTAGCTCATGCCATAACTGCTGCTTCCTTTGCAGTACTCTTTGGAGGTACTTTAAAAGATTTTTGGGGAACACTTCCTATAGGTGCTACTGTCTATCTGCTCTCCTATTCATTCAGTAAGTATGAATTGAACGGTATCTTTGTGAATACATTAGGAGGAGCTATCAGTGCTTTTCTTGCATATTATTTTTATTCTATTGGACTTATAGAGCACACCGATAAGGTTATCATAGGCGCCCTTATGCTTTTAGTTCCAGGCATTGCATTAACCAATGGTATAAGAGATATAATTGCAGGAGATTATATGACGGGTATGGCTCGTGGAACAGAAGCTTTCCTTGTAGCAACTTCTCTGGCTGTAGGAACAGGAGCAGCTATCAGTCTCTCTCTCGGAGGTAATTTTTAAATGTTTATACAAATTTTATTCGCTATTTTGGCTACCTTTGGTTTTGGTATCATCTTTAATATTAGAGGGAAAAATTTGATTTTTTCAGCTCTTGTAGGAGGAATAAGCTGGGGAACTTATTTATTTTGTTTAGAATTGAATTCATCTGTTATTTTAGGTTATTTCATTTCATCTATTGTTTTGACCCTTTGTTCTGAGATTGCAGCTAGATTTCTAAAAACTCCAGTTACATCTCTCTTGATCAGTGGATTGATACCACTCGTTCCTGGAAGTGGTATTTACTATACCATGTATTATATTCTCGAAAAAAATGTAGAAAAAGCTATTTCTAAAGGAGCTGAGACCTTATTTATCGCCGTGGCACTCTCATTTGGAATAGTTGTCGTTTCATCCCTTGTAAGAATTCTTAAAACCGGACAGAAAAACAGACACTCAAGAAATATTTCTTAATAATCTAAAATAAGCTTTATTAAAATAAAGCTTATTTTTTTATAAATTTCCATTTTAAATAAATACTTCAGCATAAAGGGATTTAATTCTCATATATCCTTCGTGTAATTCGTGACTAGTTTTTTATTCTTTTCTGTGTCTCCTGTTCTTTAAATATTCTTTATTTATCAGTGAAGATTGGTGGCTAATCTTTTCTTGGTCTAAATTTAGCTTTTTCATCCAAATTATTATATACTATAGTTTAGAAGAGAACCTGATTTTAAATTCAAATAGAAAGATCAAGAGCAATATAAAAGCAAGTTAAATTAAAGTTTAGAAGGAGATACAGATGTTACAAGTTACTATGGATAAAATAAATAAGTATTATGGTTCAAATTTAATATTAGACGATATATCACTTAGAATAATAGAAGGGGAAAAAATTGGTTTAATCGGTAAGAACGGAAGCGGTAAATCAACTATATTTAAAATAATCTCTAAAATAGAAGATTACAGTAGTGGAAACCTGACCTTACAAAAAAACCTTAAAATTGGATATTTAATACAAGATTTTACCGATTTTTTAGAAAGAGATGTCAATGAAGTTTTATATAGTGGCTTTGAGAATCTTTTAGCTATTGAAAAAAAAATTAACAATCATTTAAAACTAATTGAAAACTATAATTCTCCTACCTACAGTGATGATCTTATAAATTATGGTAAATTACAGGAAACATTTGAGTCTCTAGGTGGCTATGAGATAGATGAAAAAATCAAAAAAATTAAGTTAGGATTAAAGATTCCTGATGAATTCTTGAAAAAAAAGGTTAGTGAGCTTAGTGGAGGGGAAAAAAATAGAGTTTTCCTTGCAAAAGCTTTAGTAGATGAACCCGACCTATTGTTACTCGACGAGCCTACAAACCACCTAGATCTTAGTTCTATAAAATGGTTAGAAGAATTTGTTAAAGGTTATAAAAAAAGTATTTTTTTAGTTTCCCATGACAGGTATTTTTTAGATAACACCATCGACAAAATATACGAGTTAAATCATACAGGTATCGAGATATTCAACGGAAATTATAGTTACTATGTTGTAGAAAAAGAAAGAAGATACCTAAAAGAATTAGAAATATACTTAGCTCAAGAGAAAAAAATCAAACAGATGGAAGATGCTATTAGACGATTTAGACACTGGGGAAGTAATGGTGATAATGAATCTATGTTTATCAAAGCTGAAAATATGAGAAAGCGTATAGAGAAGATGGAAAAAATAGAAAAACCAAAAGTTGAAAAAAATATTTCATTTAATTTAAACAATCAAGGTAGAAGTGGTAAAAGAGTTATTAAAATTGAAAAGATTTCTAAAGAGATCAATAATAAATTGCTATTTAAAGATATCTCTCTAGACCTATATCTAGGTGAAAAATTAGGTATTATCGGATCTAACGGCAGTGGTAAATCTACACTTTTAAAGATGATCTTAGATGAAACAAAAGGTATTACTCTAGGAACTAATCTAAAGATAGCTTATCTTGATCAAAACCTTACATTTACAAATTATAAGTCTATTCTGATTGATGTTTTTAGAGATGAAAGTATCGTCAAAGAATCTGACCTTCATAGAAGTCTAGCAAAATTTCATTTCTACAAGGAAGATTTAAATAAAAAAATAGAATCTCTTAGTGGTGGTGAAAAAGCTAGATTAAAATTAGCTATCATGATAAACAATGGGTTTAACCTCCTTATTTTAGATGAACCTACAAATCATTTGGACCTTCATTTTAAAGAAATTTTAGAGGAAACCTTGGCTTCTTTCAATGGAACTCTTTTGTTTATTTCCCATGATAGGTATTTTTTAAATAAAATTGCAAATAGAATTATTGAATTAAAGGATCAAACTTTGTATGACTATCCTGGTAATTTTAATTACTACTTAGATCAAATTTCAGAAGAAGTAGTAGAAATTGTAAAAAAAGATAGAGTAGACACCAGAGTTAGAGATAACCAAAAACAAAAAAATGATGAACGTCGACTAAAGAAATTAAAAACCCTTGAAACAAAAATTTTAAAAACCTTTGATAATTTAGAGGTTGATATCTCTTTAAACCAAGGTGATTACACAAAACTCGGTAATTTAATTGAAGAAAAAGAAAAAATTGAGATAGAGTATGAAAATTTATTAGAAGAAACGTTTGAATTAGAAGAGCTTTTATCTTAAAAGCTCTTTCTTTATACAGATCTATAAAGTCAAAAGAAATATCCGTGATCATCAGAGCTTCTTCCTTGTCTTTAGACATCCGCGTTCTATTGCCTTTTCATTCGTGCAATTCGTGGCTAGTTTTTTTGGGGTAAAAAAAAAGCGATAGAATAAATCTATCACTTAACTTTCAAATAAAGAAATTATACAGTTTCGATGTTTGAAGCTTGAGGACCTTTAGCACCTTCAGTGATTTCGAAAGTTACTTCTTCCCCTTCTTTTAAAGTTTTGAATCCTTCTTTGTTGATTTGAGAGAAATGTGCGAAGTAGTCGTTCCCATCTTCAGCTTGGATAAATCCAAATCCTTTATCGTCATTAAACCATTTAACTGTTCCTTTTAACATGTGTGTTACCTCCGTAAAATTTTAATACAGTAAAGCTTTCTCAAAATCCATTTAACTCCAATCCCAGAAGGGTTTCTTACTCAATGAAACTTTTGTTTAACTTCCTGTTACTACTGTATGATACTACACCCACTATACTTTGTCAAGTATTTTTACTTTTTATACCAAGAATAAATTGTATCTATTGATATCATGCCTGTTTAAATAGGCCCTCACATGGAGACCGTCATTTAAATATTCATACTCTATAACCTTGGTGTTCTCTAGTATATAGTTAGCCATAGATCCTCTTTCAAATGGAATAATTAAATCTACAACTTTGTAGTCTTTCATTATTTTCCCCTCTACTGCAGAGATCAACTGATCTAAGCCCTCACCAGTCAAGGCAGATATAGGTATAGTAGTTTCTAAGGAATCGGTGATTTCCAGAAGTTTTTCAGGATTTAATTTGTCTTTTTTATTTTGAACTATTATATATGGAATTTCTTCTGCCCCTAATTCCTTTACTACATTTTTAGTTACCTTTAATTGATGTTCATATTCATCATTGGATACATCCACCACATATAACAGCAAGTCTGCATCTTTTACCTCTTCTAATGTTGACATAAAGGCATCGACTAAGGTATGGGGCAGCTTACTTACAAATCCTACTGTATCCGTCAATATAAACTCCAAACTATCTTTTAATTTTACCTTCCTATGAAATGGATCCAATGTAGCAAACAACATATCTGCAACTGGTGACTCGTGTTTACTCTTCAATGGATTATTTATCTTTAAAAAAGTATTCATCAAAGTAGACTTCCCTACATTTGTATATCCAATTAAAGCCACTGTTTGTAGGTGACTTTTTTTCCTCTTAGTTTTTTGGACTTCCCTTTGTTTTATTAATCCCTCTATAGATCTTTCTACACTCGTTATCCTTTTATCGATAGTTCTCCTATCTAACTCTAACTTTTTTTCTCCCAGTCCCCTAGATCCTATTCCTCCGGCTTGTTTCGACAGTTGGGTACTTCCTCCCACAATCCTCGGTTTTTCATATCTTAATCTAGCTAATTCTACCTGTAATTTACCTTCCCTACTCTTGGCTCTGTTGGCAAAAATATCCAAGATTAAACTTGTCCTGTCAATTATTTCCATATCTAAGGCACTCTCTAGGTTTCTTATCTGTATCCCGGAAAGTTCATCATCTACAAGGAGGATATCAGCACCATATCTAGCTGCCAATGCTTTTATCTCCTCTATTTTTCCGCTCCCTAAATAAGTTCCTGTCTCTATCCTCTTTTTTCTTTGACTTATTGTATAAACCACTTCTATCCCTGCAGCATGAGATAATTCCTTTAACTCTGCCAGAGAATCTTCTAAAGATATATCACTTTTTCTAGCAAACACTTCTATCCCTATAACTATAGCCTTTCCAATAACACTGTCTATAAAACCTTTTACTTTTCCTGGTCTCCCCATTTATACTCTCCTTTATCTAATCTTCTATTAGTTTTTTTAATTCTTCATACTCTGCCTTGGTTATCTCTCCTTTAACTAGCCTCATCTTCAGTCTCTCTAAAGGAGTTTCTGATTTTTCAAGAAATTCACCTTCCTTTCTCTTCATAAATCTGTAGACTAAGTATAACAATATTAGAGGGAAAATAAAACCCGCTACTCCTCGAAACAACATAAAGACCCAATAAATTCCTCCTGGCACTCCACCCATCACCCCATAATCCATCATATGATTTCCCATGTTTATGCCTCCTTTGATGCTTTTTTCAGTGTAAACCAAAATTTCACACCATCTTTTATATTTTCTACACCAAATTTCGATCCATGCCTTTCTAAGATCCCATTAACTATAGTAAGGCCAAGACCTGTTCCACCATATTTTTTATTTCTAGATTTTTCTACTCTGTAGAATGCCTTCCAAATATCATCTAATTTATCTTCTGGAATAAATGATCCTGTATTTATTATCTCTACTCTAGCTTTATCTTCTATAGTTTCTAAATTTATCCTGAGTTCACCGCCATTCTCTACATAGGATACACCATTACTTAAAAGGTTATTTACAACCTGTCTAATTTTAAATCCATCTCCTAAAGCCGTTAATTCTTCCTCTAAATTTAATATCAAACTTACATTTTTCTCTGCTAGATCAATTTTATATTTAGAACTTTCTTCTCTTAATAGGTTAAACAGATCTAGTTCCTCAATCTTTATATCCACTATTTTTTCCTCTAATTTTATAAGTTTTATCAATTCATTCAAAAGGGTACTTATATTATTTCCTTCAGACATAATAGTCCTCAGATACTCCTTTCCCTCATCCTTATTTCCAATCAGGTCATAGAGCAGCATCTCTGCATGAGTATTTATTACCGTTATAGGTGTCTTTATCTCATGGGTCACACTGGAAATAAATTCCTTTCTGAGTTCATCTATTTTTTTCCTCTTTTCTACTTCATTTTTTAGCTTTATATTAGATAGTTTTAGCTGTCCTATATTTTTTTCTAGCTCAGATGAGAGAAAATTTATATTGTTTCCTAGTTCTTCCAGTTCATCTTCACTTTTTATATTGGCTCTATAGGAAAAATCCATATTTACCATCCTTCTTATAATAGAATTTAAAGCTATTATAGGACGTGTAATATGAAGGGAAAATATATATACAAAAAAAAGTGACCCTATCAATATTGCTATCCCCTCATAGATATAGAATTCATTGACTATCCCAACAGTACTTTGTATAGAGTCCATGGATATTCTTAGAATTATAAGCTGTCCCATTGGAAGTAATTTATAATACTCCAAGTGATCCATTCCTCTGTGTCTACTTACCCTATTTCCCTCATTTTTTTCATCTAATTGATACATTTTTATACGCCTGGGTTTAACTTTATCTATCATACTTATTGTAATATTATATTTTTGCGCATAAGTATCTAACTCTTCCTCTGTGGGAACACCCTCAGAGATCAGTTCACGTACTTTTTTTATCTGGGCTATTCTCCTGTGGGAATAAAAATCCTCCAAATAGTTGTTATTTATGTATATCCCCCCAATTATAACCAGAGATACAAGGGCAAGAGAAAATATAAATACCTTATGAGTCAGTTTTAATTTCATCTTTTATCCATCTCAAACTTATAACCTATCCCCCTTACAGTAGTTATGTGTTCCGGACTAATTTTTTTCCTCAAGGTTTTTATATGTGTATCTACAGTTCTATAATCTCCATCGTAGGCAAAGTCCCATACATCTGCTAATATTTTCTCCCTACTGAGAGCTATCCCAGTGTTCAATATCAAATAATTTAATAGTTCAAACTCCTTGGGAGATATATTGATATCCTTCCCCTTCATATATACTTTATGGTTGTTTAAGTCGACCTCTAAGACACCATATCTTTTCTTTCCGCCTATTAAATTGAGAAGTTTTTTCACCCGTGTAATCAATATTTTTAGACTAAATGGTTTCTTTAGATAATCATTTGCTCCTACCTCCAGCCCTTCTACCTCATCATCCTCTTGAGATTTTGCCGTAAGCATCAAGACAGGCAGACTAGATTCCTGTCTGACCATCTTCAGCACTTCGATACCATTCATCTTGGGTAGCATCCAGTCCAGTATAATTAAATCTATCTTCTCATTATAGAATATATCCATAGCTTCTGCCCCGTCACACGCTTCCAATACCTCAAATTCATTTATTTCCAATATTTTTTTTATTACTTTTCTTATATTCTCCTCATCTTCTACAACCAATATTTTCACATTTCCCCCTGTTCTATCGAATCATAAGAATAATAAAAAAAATTTGTCACGAATTACACAAAAACTAGAAAGAACGCTAAGAAAATCTTTTTCCTTTTAGTTTTAGTTTTAGTTTTAAATTCGTGTCTATCTGGGTAATTCGCGACTAGTTTTTCTTTTAATTTTCAATTATCCACTCTCAATCAATTCATTTCTGCGTAACTCTGTGTCCCACTCTATTATTATAGCACTACTTTATGAAATTAATGTGAAGACTATTTTCACTCCCGTTTCTCCTGCTGTCCATAAAGTTTTCATATTTTCTGTCAAAAGCCTATAAAACTCAGGATCTATATAGGAAGCTATTCCCAAAAATAAAAGTAAAAAAGACCCTGTCGGTCTTATTAATTTTTCCTCTTTCTTCCTATTTAATCCAAGGAGCAATAATCCAAAAATTAAAAATAAGATCGTCTCCTCTATAGAATTACTGAGTTTTAAAGCCATCACAAATGAAATTACAGTAAATAAAATAAAGAGAGTGATACTCCCCCATTTTTTTATCTTTCTATTTAAGATTGGAATGTGCAGAAGGGCGCTCCCCTTCCATCCCTTGGGAAATAGGTCGTAGAGGAAATGTATTCCCATTCCTATGGAAAATCCCATTATAAAATATCTAAAACCAATCTCTCTCTCTCCTCCAAAACCTAAAAATCCAGTTTGTTTATTTAAGTATATATATACAAACAAAACTGTGATCAATGGACTGTGAGTCAATATAGACCTATGTTTTAATTTTAATTTGAAATCCCAGTCTGGATATCTTATCCCTATAAATACGGAGAACAACCCCAATATTAAACCTATTATGTCTATCGCTGTAAAATCTAAATTTTGCATCTTTTCTTCTCCTATCTTTTTTAAAATTTTTTGCCACCAATCTACACGAATTTTTATAAACTTCTACTGCTATAATACAGGAGTCTTTTTAAAATCTAAATTTTGACACAGGTTATACAGATTAAGAAAACCTATCAACGCAGAGACTCAGAGTTCACTGAGGTTCACAGAGCTATTTCTTCCCTTCGTGTCCATTAGTGTAATCTGCGACTAAAGTTTTTGTTTTCCTTTCATTGTCAATTGTACATTATTCATTTTTAATTAAATCCTCCCTCATTTGCCTTCTAAGGCCCCTCTAGAAAGTTCCCCTTGAATTATTACCCCTGCAATTGAAATACGTCAACTGATGAAGCCTTTAAACCATTGGTATTATTGGGATAGAGAGTCTATTTTAAAAAATGTTCACTGGTTAGACAAAGCGTCTAATGAATAGGCAATTCGTCTCACCATTAGACGTTTTTAGGCTAAAAATAGAGACTAAATCACAGTATTTTACAATGTCAGCATTCCTGTACAGAGAGTACACTAAGAATTTAATTATACTCCAATACTTTCTCATATATCCTGTATCTTTCCTCTCCCAATATCTCCATCATCTCAATATTGGAGTAGATTACGCCATTTTTTCCTATGTAGATTTCTATTTTTTTTATTTCTTTTTTGGTGAATCCATAATATTTTAATATTTCAGTAGGAGCCGAGTTTATCTTCAATTTATTTAAAGTTCCCCCATCTCCTATCTCTATACTCTTAGATAATTTTTCTACACTTTTTTTACCTATTCCACTTATTCTGGAGAGATCTTCCAAACTATCTACCCTTCCTATTATTTCTTTATATTCAAATACTTTTTTGGCAATACTAAGACTTATTCCCACTTTTAGATAATCTTCTAATTCAGCATCATTTATATTTAGTTTTTTATTTTCATCTCCACTATTAAAAATCATCTCTTTTTTAAATTTTATACTCTTTTTTTCAGGTCTCATCTTATTATACATAAAACTTGTTGTTAATATCACTACAATTATAATAATTAACTTTACATTTTGATTCAAGACTTATCTCCCTCCTCACATATAGAATAAAACTTTTAATTCTTAACTTTTTTTTGACGCAGATTAACGCAGAAGCTCATAGATCGCTGAGATTTTCAGAGGTATTAATCTAAACCTCTACACTGCGCTCGCAAAGGAAAAACTAAAAAGCTCTCTAAGAATTTTTTTTTTGGGGTTCTAACTATAAATAAAAATAAAACCTCTGATTTTTATTTAAATAATTCCAATTTTTTAGGCAGTCTCTCTCTCATCTGTCTCACGTAGGCTATGGGTTCCTTAGGGCTCACTATCCTTTTTATCTTGTCTTTGATAAGACTTTCAGTTACTATAGACTTAGTAATCGCTCCCCCGCCTAGTCCAAGGGTCGATTGGTTCTCCTCTATCATCTCAATATTAAATATCGATTCTGTCCCCTCTATAGCAAAGCCCAGATTTTCTCCCCATTCAAGGCTATTTTTCTGCCTGTACATATAATAAGGTTCCATCTTTTTCCCTTCTGTAATTTCATATAATTTTTCTTCTATCTTTTCATAGTCAAGAGGTGTAAATTCATGAATATCTTTAAATAAAACAGAAGCTTTTTTTAGTGCTAGTACGTGAGTCGTCAGGTTTTCAGCAGGATATTTTTTCAGTTCCTCCAAAGTATATAAGATATCTTCTGTAGTTTCTCCTGGGAGGCCAAAGATCAGGTCCATATTTATTATAAGTCTTATTTTTTTAGCATAGTCAAACATCTCATCAAATTTCTCTCTATCCAAGGGCCGATTCAATTTTTCTAAGGTTTTCAGATTAAATGTCTGGGGGTTTAAACTTATCCTCTCAACTCCATAAGATTTCATTATATCTAATTTTTTAAAGGTAAGTGTATCTATCCTCCCAGCTTCCAGGGTAAATTCCTTTAGATGAGTTAAATTTATATTATCTTTTATCGTTTTTAATACTCTTTCCATATCAATCTCTGTCAATATGCTAGGTGTTCCTCCTCCAATATAGAGAGATTCAATCCTGTTAGAAGTCCCCTTTAAAAATTCTCCTGTAAGGCTTATCTCTTCTAGGAGGGTTTCTACAAATTCATTGTAGTATTCACCTATTTTTCCCTTCATCTCATAGGAAGCAAAGGAACAATACCTACATTTTGTGGGACAGTAGGGTATTCCTATATACATGTTTATATGATCCCGGTTAAGAAATTTCATCTCTTTTTTCACTACATCTATGAGCAGTTTCACTTTTTTAGGAGTTACCAGGTATAGTCCACTCAGAAGTTTTTCTATCTCCTCATAGGTATATGATAATTTTAAAAACTTTCTAACTAATTTTGTCGGTCTTACCCCTATGAGCCCTCCCCAAGGATATTTTTTATCCATTATTTTTAGGAGTCCCACCTTGGACATGACCAACCTTTGATCCTCTAATCTATCCAAATTATTTTCATATAAAAAAACAGTTTTCTTCCCTGCTACTTCTAATTCTAGCTCCAAGAATTTATCACATCTTTTTTCCGTAATAACTATTTTTTCATCTACTAACTCCGGTATAAGAACTCGAATAAATTCCTTTAGATTATTTTTTTTTATCTCAAAATTTAATTTAATATTTTCCATCTTATTTATTTTTGTCTCCCATCTTTTCTAAAACTTTATAATATCCTATTTTTATATTCCTCTCTACTTATGATTCCTTTTTTATATAGGGCTTCCAAAGATTTTTCCATTGTTATCATTCCAAACCTCGCTCCTGTCTGTATAACAGTTGGTATTTGATGAATTTTCCCCTCTCTTATGAGGTTTCCTACTGCTGGATTTCCTACTAATATCTCCAAAGCAACTCTTCGCCCACTGCCATCTTTTAATGGAACCAACTGTTGAGCTATTACCCCTCTTAGTGAGGTAGACAACTGAGATCTAATCTGAGCTTGTCTCTCTTTCGGGAACACATCTATTATTCTGTCTATTGTTTTAGCTGCACTGTTTGTATGGAGAGTTCCAAAAACCAAATGACCTGTTTCCGCTGCTGTGATTGCAGCCTCTATAGTTTCTAAGTCTCTCATCTCCCCTACAAGGATTACATCCGGGTCCTGCCTAAGTATATATTTTAATGCGGTCTTAAATGAAGCAGTATCCGACCTGATCTCCCTTTGCTCTACCACACTTTTCTTGTGGCTATGAAGGTATTCTATAGGATCCTCTATGGTTATTATATGATATGCTTTCTCATTATTTATCTTGTCTATCATCGCTGCCAAAGTAGTCGTTTTCCCACTCCCTGTAGGTCCTGTCACCAACACTAATCCATTTTTATACTCTGTAAATTGTTCTAGTGTTCTCGGTAATTTCAACTGTTCAAAGGAAAGAATTTCGGTATTCAATACTCTGACGGTTATTCCAATTGTTCCCCTCTGCATATGGATATTTACCCTATATCTTCCTAATCCTGCAACCCCAAAGGCAAAATCATATTCATGATGTTCCTTAAACTATATATATTGATCTTCCGACAGGATTGTTTTAGCCAACACCTCCAAATTCTGGGGCACCATCTTATCAAAATCGCCTGTGTCTAAAAGCTCCCCGTTTATTCTGATCATGGGCGGCCTGCCTGCAACAAAGTGAATATCTGATCCTCCAACTTCGTTAGCCTTTTCCAAAACTTTTCTTAATTCCATAAAATTTCACCTGTTTTATTTGATTTTATACTCTTCGTACAGTTCATCGTTATCCTCTGCCAAGTTTATAAAAACAGCATTATTTTTTAAAATTATTTTTCTTGATCCCTCATTATCAGAGGCACAGGATACTTTTATTTTTTCTACCCCTAATTCTTTAGCTTTTTTTATTCCCAGCTGTAATATCTTCGTACCATATCCTAAAAATCTTTTTTTAGGAGGTATATCATAACTTATGTTTCCGTGAATAGGTATACTCTCATGCCTTATCTTTATCATCCCTTTAATTTCTTTTTCTTTTGTATCTACAAGCCAATATTCAGTGGTAGCAACATCACCTTTAGGCAGGTTTATCCCCACCCTTAATTTCTCTAACCTTCTTAAGTAGTTATCAAAATTATTCGTGGCATCCACATATGAATAATATAAAAGGTCATTATCTTCACGATAATCAAGTATCATTTCTTTAAATTGTTTTTCAAGTTTTTTTATAGGTAATATTAATTTTATTCCCACCACCTCCTGAATTTTACTTGATTCTCTTTTACATTTTTTTACTATAATTAAAAACAAGGAAAATTTTTCCTTGTTTTTCTCTTTGACATCCTATTTTTTTTGTTCTATAACCCTTTTAAATTTCCTTTAAATTTATAGATATGGGTTTTCTTTAACCAGATGATTTTGAACATAATCCTTTATTCCTTCTTCTAACGTATGAAACTTCTCTTTATATCCCACTGACTTTAATTTTTTCATCTCTGCACAAGTGTAATATTGATATTTACCTCTAAGGTCTTCTGGCATTGGTACATATTCTATGATTTTAGATTCTTCCAATGAATAGTCATCTGCACATGCTCTTACTGCATTTAATGCAAGATCTTTAAAACTTCTAGCAACTCCGGTTCCTATATTATATATCCCGGATTTCCCTTCGTTCTCCACAAAGAACTTCAATACCTTTACCACATCTTTTATATAAACAAAGTCCCTCAACTGCCCTCCGTCTTCATATTCAAACTTATGAGATTTAAATAATTTTACTAGCCCATCTTTTTTATATTGATTGAAAGCATGAAATACCATAGATGCCATTCTGCCTTTATGATATTCCTGAGGCCCGTATACATTGAAAAACTTTATTCCAACCCATTGTTTAGGAGTCATCTCCTGCTTAAATGCCCAGTCATCAAAGAATTTTTTAGAATATCCATATTTATTCAGTGGTTTTAATTTTTTAAATTCCTCTGGGCTTACATCATCATCATATCCTAACTCTCCCAACCCATAAGTTGAGGCAGATGAAGCATAGATATAGTTAATGTTTCTTGTTGTACAGAATTTCCATAATTTTTTTGTATATTCATAGTTATTCTCCATCAAGAAATCCATATCCGTTTCAGTAGTTGCAGAACACGCTCCCATGTGTACTACTGCTGTTATTTTTGCTGCATTTGTCTCAACAGATAGCCATTCAAATAGATCATTCTTATGTACCCAGTCATAGTAATCTCTGTCCCTTATATTTAACCACTTATCTTCTTTTTCTAATTCTCCAGATAAGATGATATCATTTATTCCACCTTCATTTAATTCCCAAGTTAATGCACTGGCGATAAATCCACATGCTCCAGTAATCAATATCATATTCCTAAACCTCCTGTTGTTTTAGTTTTAGATTTTTCATAACCTAATTTTAACATAATTATATATGGATGAGCAAGAAAACTCATTTATTTCAACTTTATTTCTAGAAAATATAATATCAGTAAAAAAATATTTATATCATGAAAATTCTATATCCATTCGTATAAAAATAACCAGTGATAATAAAAAATATTAGAAATATCGTATGTTTGACACGGTATACTTAATATGCTAGTATTAATCAAAGATATTTGTAATCAACATAATTTAGGAGGGGTTTTAATGAGTAAAGTTATATATACCGATGAAGCTAGTTTCGATACCGTTATCCAAGATGGAATTGTTTTAGTTGATTTTTATGCTGACTGGTGTGGTCCTTGTAAGATGTTAGCTCCAATTTTAGATGAATTATCTGAAGAAGTTACTGCCAAAATCGTCAAAGTAAATGTAGATGATAATCCTGGATTATCTCAAAAATATGGTGTTAGAAGTATACCTACTATGATAGCTTTTAAAAATGGAGAAGTTGTAGATCAAATAATAGGATTGCTTCAAAAAGTAGCTTTAACCGAAAAATTAAATTCATATTAAGAGTGAGAGTCTTCTAATCTGTAACCTTTGTCAAGGACACTAGAAAAAAAGAGGGGTAAAATTTTAAACAACCAAAAGGTGATTTCTGTATTCTACAGGAGTCATCTTTTTTAGATCCCATTGGTATCTATGATTGTTATAATAATCCATAAAAT